>CANREG010000036.1 GCA_947629565.1 uncultured Lachnospiraceae bacterium | reverse complement strand
TGAAAGCCCTTGATTTCAAGCCATTCTGCCGCTCTGACAACAGCATTTCTTTGTATCAATTCTTGGGTTTACATTTCCGAATATTCCCCGGCGATAATCATATCCTGGTAATCAGCGTACTTATGCAATTTATCTTTTTGCGCATCTAAGCTGTAGCCATCCACCTGCATGGAGGTGGATACACGGGTATAGATGTAGCATTTAAGTTGTTTTTTCATTGGTTCACGACCTTTCTGTTGTCTATCTAAAATATCACTTTAATATTGTCCCAACAAAATTATATATTAGTTCCAACTCTTTTTCAATCATAACTTTTTTTTACACATCAAAAAGGCTAGCTTTATAAGCTAGCCCTAGAATCTGATACCTTTAATGTGTTATTTAGGAAATTCATATGGTTTCCTAAACTATCGACTTTTTTATAAATTATTCAGTCACCACCCATATGTATCCCTCCTAAATATCTTTAATAAGATGATACCACATATCACTTTTTTTTGCAATATTCTATTTGAATTTCCACTGTATACAATATGTATGTAATAATTTTGGATTATCGATAGTATACATATAAATATCAAAATCATCCATACTTTGCTTTGTTAATTGTATTGCATTTTCTACTTTGATTTCTCTACCACTATCTCTGTATTCTTGCATTTCAACACAATCTATTTTATTTGCCGGGAATTTGATTGTTAGTACCAGTTTCTCCGTTGGATTTTTAACAGTATGCGAAAAGAATGGTTGCATCTCTTCATTTGCATCACTTACTACTGTTTTTACAGAATATGCTACTCGTTCTCCCTTCATGATATTTCTGTTAAATAAAACTCTATACTTATACGGAGACAATCTTCTTGTGGAATCTTCAATTGAAAACCCACTATTTGTGTTTTCTAATGACGTTGATATATAACTGCTGCCCGTCCAAATTATCTCCTTTTCTATATGGTTTATTGGTTCTCCAGTTACCTCTAATTCGATATTGCGTATAGTCTGAATATCATCTTTAGACATATAAGCAAACGAAATGTCCATTGTATGATATTTAATATCAGAAACAATAGGTTCTGCTTCTTGCTCTTTCTTCTCTTTTGCAACAACTTTCTTTACCTTAACTCCCGAGATAAGCTCCAATTCATCCTTATATGCCATTCTTGGTTCATAAAGTGAAATATATGCATTTCCAATAGCACCATAGAATAAATTCATTATAGGATTATTGGATTTTCCAAAAGACAAGATATGACTCATTGAAATTCCTGGATAAGGATCAATATAATAAATATTTGTTATTCCTAGTTGATAAGCCTTCTTTGCACATAATTCACACGGACTTGCAGTTGTAAACAAAAAACCTCCTTTTATTCCGGTTCCTCCATACTTACTAATTTGTAAAAAGGCATTTTCCTCTGCATGCAAAGAGCGTGTTAACACTTGATTCGTTGTTCCTTTGTAACCATTATACACATCTTTAAAACAATAAGAAAATATTCTGCCCCTTAAATCTGTACTAGATATACTTCTCTTTATTTTCTGCATACTATCATCAAAATCCGCGTCACAAAGCTCAAAATCACTATATGATTCACAATCTTTATTTGCGCAATAACCATTAACCCCACGCAAATTGCAAGGAACTTGTCCTTTGGGTACATCATTCCACCCTACTGCTCTTATCGCAAAATCATTTTCTGTAATTACTGCACCAACTTGTCTTGATAAACATCCAGAATTAAATTTTGCATTATAAGCTAATTGCATACACCTCTCTATATGAGTGGGTGTAACTAGCCCAGGATGTAACATCAAAGTAATATATTTTACAATCTGTTGTGTCAGAAAATAGTTCTTGAAATTATCTACATCCGGATTATATAAATGTATATCTGACAATTCTATACACCCTTGAACATTTTGATGATAAAACTGCTCTTCTGTTTCATCAAATTTTTTAGGGTTTTCTATTTTTTCTAGTGATTCTTGTTCTTTTTTACTCAAGAAAGATAATCTACTTTTTCTATATTTTTCTTCTGTTGAAATTGATATCAAGTAAAAGTTCTTATAATTATCTTTGAAATATACAGCTTCAAACGGATTCCTCAATGCATCAATACATATTCGTATTTCCTCTTTCTCACAATTGCTTTTGATTATTGCTATAACAGAATCCATGCGCAAAGCTATATCATAAAAATTATTTTGGGAAAATTCACTTTCAAAAGGCTCACCAGAAGCTCGAACATTATTCGCCCACGTTTGCATTAAATATGTATACAGCTGCGCTTTTCCATCACCATTAATATTGGGATAACAAACATGTTTACTTAATATATCTTGTAACATTTTTTTATATTCGGGTAACTTTTGTGTATAAAACACAAAATATTCGTTATTTTTTTCTTTGATGAGTTTTTCTGTATCTACCTTACTTAATGAGTAATATATGCTCTCATCGAAAACCCCTTTAATTTTCTCCAGTTCGTTTTCTATCTCATCAATATTATCTATTTTACATTTTCCACTTGCATCATTTTGTTTAAGAAATTCCAAGAGGTTATCGTAGCCTTGTTCGAAAACAAAACTTAGTATTATAGCACTCCCTTCAATTACATAAAATGGTTTCCAATGTCCTTCTTGCATATAATTATATATCAGTTCTTGTTTTCGTTCTTCAGAATCTAAATAATCATATGTCTTTGGTGGTTTTAAATCCAAATCTTCAAAACGTTTTTTAGCTAATATTTTAGCAGTTGTTGTACAACCTGAACCAGTCATACCTGTCAATCCTAATACAATCATTTTGCTTCTGTATTCATACATCTTTTCAATTGCTTCATTGCAGTTTTTCATTTTTTCATTCCTCCAATCTTATAAAACATAACAATTATATATTTTTCTTTCTAATCTCTCCCACCAGCTCATGTACCGTCGTACAAGGACACATCTCTGATGGCTTTGTCTTACCTTCTCTTTTACACTGCTCCAGCTTCTGCTGTGCTATCTGAATTGCCTTTTCCTCGTCACCGGCTTTGCAGAGTTTTCCATACATCTGCTCATCAGCTTTAGAATATTTCTGCCCAGTCTTGGTTTCATACACTCGTCCAAAATCTGAACAACAAGCCCAAGTATCTTGGATTGCCGGCATAGAACCAAAGTAAGCATACATCCATATTTCAAAGCATGGATTGGACCAGCCCACTTGTATTCCTTTATCCTCTGCCTCTTTTATAATTTCATCAAAACCCTGCACTTGGTCTCTGTCAAACACAATCCACGGAATACGATATTGTGCATCATAAGCAGTGAGTTCCAGACATTTATCAATCATGGCACGAGTCTTTGTCTCTACCACCTTTATTACAAGCTTGTTTCTCACATCCTCCGGCAATGCCTGATGGAGCCCAGTGAAGAAACAACGCTCTGTAGCTTCTGTATCTGTAACAATCAAATAGTAACCTAATTCAGGCACCTTGAATTGCTTTCTCTGTTCGCGAGTTTTTCTATTACCTGTTCTGTCTTTTCTCGCCATCCTAATCCTCCTTAAAAATATCAATACTCTTCAAGGTAGGAATCGCACCATACTTTCCTATCAGATAATTCTTCTCATAGCTTTCATCCTTACGGATACGAGTGCCATCCTCGTCTACAAAATCTGCCAATGAATACAGTGTAGAAACACCCTCTTCATCTTTCTCCACGAACCATATTTCATCACGACGCAAAAGCTGGTTAGATAACTGCCATGTATCGTGAGTTGTAAATACAAGCTGAGCGTGGTTAGTGTTAATTTCCGGATTCAAGAATGTAAGTAAGAAGTTTCTTACAAGTAACGGATGCAGACGAGCATTTAATTCATCAATGAAGAACACACTACCCTTCTCCAATACTTCCTGCAATTCCGGATACAACGCAAACATCTTCAATGTGCCTGCTGATTCCAACTCCAATGGAATTTCCGCCATTTCATCCGAACCAATCATCTTATGAAGCGCATGAATCTTGTACTTTTCTTCCTTGGAATCTCCCTCCTGCGGAACCTTCTCGATTTTGAAATCTCTAATATGCTCATCAAAGGATGCAAAATATTCTACAACCTTCTGCTGAACATTTTTATCACTCACAAAATCCTTAGGCAATTTGCGAGACATAAAGAAATTGGTAACAGGATCTCCAAAATCCGCAAACGCATTTGCAAGAAACCAATCTCTGATATCCTTACACTTACCAATCTTTAACTTCGCTCCCAAAGAGATAATAAGCACTTGCTTTTCCAAAGCCACCTGAATATTATCTCTGCTACTTTTCGGAAAACCGGACAAATCTAATTCATCTGCATTACGATAAAAAACCGGACTGTACTTTCTTGCAGTCTTTGCCTTAGAATTTAACCATTCTTCTGTTACACCTTCTTTGTCTATGCAGAATCCGTAATTATATGTCTTTTCCGCCTTATCTCCCGGCAATGTAAAATATACTTCAAAACTGGACTCCGCATTTGCTGATGTCGTATCAAACAAAAATGGAGTCGGTCTGAAATACTCAAATTTTTCTTCTTCATCACCGTACTTAAATGAATCTACGACATAATCAGTCATATATTCAAAAGCGTTGTATATATTAGACTTTCCACTTGCATTTGCACCATAAATGGCAGCAACCGGCAAAATTTTCTCGCTACCAATAGACACAACTCTATCTGAGAACTCTGTCATCTTTGCCGCAGACAAATCCAAAGTAGCCTCTTCTCTAAATGATTTGAAATTTCTAAAATTAAATTGAATTAACATGATTGCTACCTCACCTTCTTTTCTACTTTCTATTATATACAGGTTTTTATAAAAATCAACTCTCAAATGTGACTTTTTCTCATTTAATAGTATATTTTCATTAAAACATCAAAAAAATCACCCAACTTGCACTTTGTACAAATCAAGTGATCAAACATTATTTAATCATTATATTATTATTTTTAGCTTATAAATTTGCATGCTTTTGAACGCTCTATCGTATGTATACATCCCACTCTCGCAGGATGCCGGTAATCCTTATGCCGCCTTCTCAAACCGTTTCAGAAATCTTCTCGCATAAGCCTCATACCGAAGTCTTTTTCCTTCTGCATCATCACACCAAGTTTCCGGTTCATACTGAATCTCTACGGCGATGTCTCGCAAAACCAGTGCTCCGTACTTCTCCATCATCTCGGCTAGGAATGTGCAGCAGCGTTCAAATTCCTTGTTCAAATCTTCCCTCCTTCCATACTCGCTTCTGCATCTTTTCGTCCGATAAGTCATCTATGACTCCTTGCCTTAATGATACAACTATGGATTGGAAAAAGCAATGATTCCGGTGAGAAAAAATTTCCTCTTACTCGTTTCCAAACTTTCCTTCGTTTACGGTCTTATATACGTTGTTCACTTCCGTATTCAGTTTGCGCATATAAACTACCAGACGCTCTTTGTCAGCCTCTGAATATATGCCGGAATTATGATTGTGAACAATCTGGTTAATATTGGTACCTATATGATTTACCTCATTAATAAGCTCCCGCAACAATACCCTAATCTCCGGATAATCGCTTGGCTTCTGAGATATCATAAGTCTCAGATATTCTGACTCTGTCATGTTGGCCTGCTGTGCTTTATCTGCCAGCATTGATGCTTCTCTTGGACTTAACCGGAACTTCTTCACCAGACTTAATTTTTCTTGAGACATCCTATTGCCTCCCTTCTGTAAGTATGTTGGAAATTCATATCGGAATCGTATTTTTATGTTAGAAATTCCGACATACTTTCCATTTTTCATATTGGAATTTTGCGTCGGCCTAAAAAACTCAAAATTCTAGTATGTTGGAAATCTATGTTGGAATTGCATTTTTATGTTGGAAATTTTGACATACTTATTAATTTCTATGTTGGAAATTCCGACATACCTACGGTTTTAGCAAAAAATCACAGAAAATACACCTTTTCTGATGCCAAAAAAAGTTCTCCGGGTGTCTTTCGCAAGATACGCATTTTGTGGCCACAAGCCATTTTCATGCATCTTGTTAGGGGAATCCCCTAAAACCCCTGATATTTATATAGGTGTGTCACTTTTTGACGCACTTTTTGAAAAAGTACGCCACTTTTTGACACACCTTTTGGAAAAGTGCTCCACTTTTTGGCACACCTTTTTTGATGATAATTTTTCGTGCCTTGGATGGTGTGTCACTTTTTGACACCCTTTTCGGAAAAGTGCTCCACTTTTTGACACACCTTTGGAAAAATGGCGCCACTTTTTGACGCACCTTTTCAAATTCACAAGTATCATTCAGAAACTACGTCTTCAATAATCTGCTTATCCATTTTATTGCTTACCTATGTATTACCGAAACACGTACATCATAATATATTCTTCTTCGTTTTCATCAATAATCTCGAAGCCAACATTTTTGTACATCTTCACTGCATAGTTTGCTTTCTGTACTGCCAAGGAAGTTTTCTGATACCCTCTTTCTTTTAACTCTTCCAACATCCGTTTCATCAGCATAGTTCCAATCCCAAGACCTCGATACTCTCTATATAACGATATGGCAAAAGACGGAACACCATCTTCTACATGTCCATAATCATCCATATTACGAACCCAGACAGCACCGACTATCTTTTTGTCAACTTCAGCAACAAAACAAATATCTCCTTCCTGCTTGCCAAAATCCTGCACATAAATCTGTAATTCCGGTGCATTTATAATCTCTTTTGGCGGTGCATCTACACCTTCTGGAATGAAAATTGCTTCATACAGGAAATCATCTAGCAATGCTATTTCCTTGTTGTTCATATGCCTTATATTATAACTGATTTTATTATGAAAACCAATCAAAGTTCTAATTTGATTTACATCATATTCTTTAGCTGGAAGAATAACTGCATTTTTACCTATTATTTCTTTTACTATACGTAATTCTAACTCTTGCCTGTGTTTAAAATGACTGATCATATCCTCAAAAGCACTACATTCATGTTTCCTCCCATAGGGAGAGTTCACCAAATATTCTAACATCATCTGATACCATAACTCATTTCCATTCTCATCACAGCGTTCTTTTTGAATTATTTTAATATTCTCTTCCAACTTATCACTATAGAGATAAAATAATATAAACTTCTTTGCATCAATGCACCTAAATAAATTGCGATAGAACTCTATAATTTCTTCATCACTAAGCATATGAAACAAAATTAAATCCTCTATTACATTTTGAAAGAAAGAACATTCAAATAAATATCCTGTATCTGTAAAATTTTTAAACCTTGTTACTATAATTTCCTTTAGCTCCGCCAAAGTTTTTCGCCCATTATAGACTTCATAATTCTCCAAATCTTTATAAAATCCCGGAATATCCGTAATTATCCTAGTGTAAGTAATGATATAATTCTCTTGTTCCCTAACTGTATTTTTTATAATTTCATCCCTTATCGAATTGTATTTTTGCAAAACAACCTCATATTCCTTCTTCGACATTAAAGCACACCAAGCCAATTCTATCGGAGAATAATCTCCTTCCCTACATACATGTAACTCAGGATTAAACTTCACAATATTATTTATCAGCGTGCTTTTTCCTGATCCTTGAATACCTTCAACAAATATATTTTTCATAAAGCAAATCTCCTTTCAAATTATAATTCAATTACCTTAGTTGCTATTTTTTCGCAAAATTTCCTGTCATGTTCAACAAATAGCATGGTTGGCTCATACTTTAAAATTAATCTTTCTAACTGCATCCGCGAAAAAATATCAATGTAATTTAATGGTTCATCCCAAATATAAAGGTGTGCCGGTGTAAGTAAACTAGTCGCCAACAAAACTTTCTTTTTCTGACCTTCCGAGTAAGTTTCCATATTTTTAGTAAACTGCTCTCGTCCAAAATCAAGCTGCCGAAGTATGGTACAAAATAAACTCCTATCCAAATCATGCGTTTTACAATAATTTGTAACATTACCTTTAAGTCCGATTGTTTCCTGACCAACATATGAAATAACAAGACCACTTGCCACCTCACATAGTCCTTCTTCAATTATACAAACACCTATATTGGAATTACATTTTTCTAGGATTTTTCTAATAATTGTTGTCTTTCCACTTCCATTTTTCCCGGATAATACAACACGATCACCCTTTTTAATGTCAAAAGACAGCCCTTGAAACACTGGTTTATCTGAGTCTTTATATTGCAAACTATACTCTTTTACATTAACAAGACTATTTTTGTAATGAACAAGCTGAAACAACTTTAAATCTTTAGGATATTCTATATCTTCTAAAAGACCCTCCTTTTCCTCAATCTCTCTTTCAATTCGTTTTTCCATCTGCTTTACACGACTCTGCATCTTTTTTGTTTTGGCTCCTATAAAACTTCTTGTGCTTAAGCATCTGTCATGTTCTTTTATCGGATCAAATCCTATTTTGGTGCGTTCATTTTTATCTGCCCACTTAGCAACCTGTTCTGCCGCATGGTTCAACTTTTGAATCTCCTTTCGGTGTTTCTCATTTTGTGCTATCGCAAATTTATCTTTACGTTGCTTATTCTCCCACCAGACCGAAAAATTACCATTTTGTACTTCGATACTGCAACGATTCAATACCAGACAATGATCTGTGCATGCATCCAACAAATCTCTGTCATGAGAAACCATTATAAAACCCTTTTTAGAAGCTAAATACACCTTCACACACTCCCTTGCATTTTGGTCAAGATGATTCGTCGGTTCATCAATTAATAAAAACTCATTTTCCTGTGAAAACAAAACTGCAAGTAATATCTTTGTACGCTCTCCGGGACTTAAGGTACAATAAGGTCTATACAAAATCTCTGAACTTTCCGATAGCTCTTCCAACTCACAAATTACTCTCCATATTTCACACCCTGGCTTCAAATCTTCCATAAATTCTGCCACAGGCATTTGCTTTTGGTATTCTGCAATTTCATAAGGAAAATAATCAAACTTCGTTGATGCACTTATGGAACCTGTAAACTGATATTTTCCAAGTAATAAATTCAAAAAAGTTGTCTTCCCTTTTCCATTTCTACCAATAAAACCTAGTTTCCAATTTGTATCAATCGAAAATGAAACATTCTCAAAAACATAATCAAAACTCCCTTCATATCCAAAGGTGAAATTATTTATACTAATTTGTGCCATATACATTCCTCCTCTCATGGTTACAATAAAAAAAGAACCATTCGTTGCCAAACAGTTCCATTACATACTATAACCTCATATGGTTCATCAAAAGAAGGAAATACACCCAACATTGTAATCATTTTTATGCACACAAAAAGAGAGGTTATGAGAACATAATCCACTTTTGGCAACATGACAAGTAGTATGGGCGATATCGCTCATACTGCATAAACATTCATGTAATCAAAAGTAAATTATCTTCTCATCTTTTCACCTCTCTCCTTAAGATAAAGCCATTCTAACACTCCGACTTTCCTTTGTCAACAAAGGAATATACTAATTCAACTCATTCCACACATCCACATAATCCTGCAAGCCACCCGGACGCATTGCAATACTCACATAACTTGCTGGCTCTTTCCTCGCAAGTCTGGCAAGGATTCCTGCATCCTCCGGCTCATCAAATACAACCTGCTCCTCTGACTTATCACAGTCAATCACAAGTTGCTTGCCCTCCATATCTGTCATAACAACTGCATTCCTGCTGCCATCATACTGATATACAGTATAGTTTAATGCCATGTGCTCACCTCTCTAAATCATCCCAAAATGATCCAATGCATCCTTTATCGCTTTTTCCTTTTCTTCCGGACACTGAGGTTGTCTGCTATCCTCTGATTTCGGAAGATTATAATTCTCTCCAACCTCTATTCCGCATTTTCTTTTTACCTGTGAAATATACAGATTAGAGACCTTCAACCCATGCTCCTTTAATACATAATCCTTAATCTCCGCATAAGTCGCCTTACTCTCTGCTGAAGTCAAATCCATCTCACCTAACTCTATTTCAACCTCGATTACATCATCCGGTTTCCGTTGGGACAAGAGAACAACCGTCTCCACATGCCCGCTATTCCCAAATTGGTCCACCGGACATACCCGCTTCACCTCATATCCTCCTGTCGCCAGTATTTTCACATCCCTTGCCAGCGTGGCAGGATCACAGCTCACATAGACAACCCGTTTTGGCGACATGCGGATTATGGTCTCAAGCGCCGCCTTATCGCAGCCCTTTCTCGGAGGATCCACCACAATCACATCTGCATATTCTCCCGTCTTTTCATACCGGGCGGGAAGGACTTCCTCCGCCTTTCCCACAAAGAACTCTACATTGTCAATGCCGTTCAATCTGGCATTGTTCCTTGCGTCCTCTATGGCCTGGGGAACCACCTCCACCCCCATGACCTTCCCGGCTTTTTGGGCCAGAAACAGGGAAATGGTGCCAATGCCGCAGTATAAATCCCAGACTGTCTCCTGCCCCTGTAAATCTGCATATTCCAACGCTTTTGCATACAGCTTTTCCGTCTGCTTAGGATTTACCTGATAAAAAGATAAGGGGCTAATCTGATACTTAACATCGCCGATATAATCTGTGATGTAGTCCTGCCCCCAGATTGTCCGGCACTGCTCCCCTAAAATACGGTTGGTCTTTTCCTCGTTTATGTTAAGGCATATGCTGGCAATGCCCGGAATGTCTTGCAGGCACCTTACCAGCTCCTGCTCCACATTTATGTATTTCTCCTGACTGCTATTCCTGCGTTTCCCCTGCTTTCCTGTCAGCTCCCTGCCGTTTAGAACCAGACAGACCATCACCTCTCCGGTGCGTTTTCCAATGCGGGTGAGAATGTGCCGCACCAAGCCGGTATGGTTTTCTTCATTATAGGGCTCTACCACATATTCTTCCATAAATCTGCGCAGCTTTCTGATGATCTCATCATTTACCTCTGCTTGCAGATAACACACATCCGTGTCAATAACGGAATGGGTTCTTCCCGCATAAAAGCCGATGACAATCCTGCCGTCCTTATCCCGCTGCACTGGAAACTGCGCCTTATTCCGATAACGGACTGCCAAAGTCCTGCCGTCAGGTCCCGGCTGCATGCCGATTATGGGCTCCATCTTATCATCGATATCTTCAACGCCACCAATCCGTTTCAGGCAGTTTCGCACCCTGTCCTGCTTCCATGCAAGCTGTTTTTCATAGCTTACATGCATAAGGGTGCAGCCGCCGCAGCGGCGGGCATGGGGGCAGATTGGCTCCACCCGGTAAGACGAAGGGGAAAGCAGCTTCATTAACCTGCCATAAGCATAGTTCTTCTTTGCCTTGACAATCTTAATTCTTGCCTCGTCTCCGGGAACCGTATCCTTTACAAATACAGCCATCCCGTCAATGTGGCCGATGCCTTCCCCGTTATCTCCAAAATCTTCAATTGTAATGTCAAATTCCTGATTCTTCTCCAACGCTGCTCCTGCCCTTTAGGAAAGGGATATCCTCTATATGCTTTATCTAATCCAAATAATCCTGCTCAAAATCAATAATCTTTCCGGTCTTGGCATGAATTTCAACCTCATACTCATAGCCATCCTTAACCATCTCCACCTGATACACCGGCACGCCGTCATCCATATCGAATTCCACCTTAATAATCTGAGCGCCCGGCACCCGGCCAAGGGCAATCTCCTTAGCCTTATCATGGCCGATATACCCATTATTCTTACCGGTCTTATTGCTCTTACCCACAAACTCCCACTCGTATTCCAACAGCGCGCGGGTTCTCGCATGATATTCCAGCGTGTACTGCTTATCCTTTGTGGTAAGCTTAACCTTCCATACCAGCACGCCGTCATCCCATTTCTTGCGGATACCGGTAATCGTACTTTTCTTTACTTCCTTCTTTGCCAGCTTCTTACAGGCGCTCTTACTCATAACCGCCTTCGTGCTGGTCCGGTCTCTTTTCTGCTGGTCCCAGCCATACGAAATCAGCTTGCCGTCAGAAGAACGGTATACCAAATCATATTCTTTTGTTCCCTTTTGCAGCTGTACCTCATAGACATGGACTCCCTTTTCATAGTCCTCGTCCAGCTCTGTCACATAGGCGCCCTTTACCTTCTTCAAGGCTTTCTTCTCCGCCTGCTGCAGACTGGTTATCTTACCAGCCTGAACAGATACGGGAACGGCAAAGCTTCCCATGCATACAACCAACAACATCAAAATCCATTTGTTCCGGTTCATCCCTCTCTGCCTCCTTATATTCTCTTTTACTATCATTTTCTGCAACAATATAGTTACACTATTATTATACTATTTTCAGCTCCATATTGCAAAAATTTTCACCCTGAAAATGGATACATATTTTACCATTTTCATTTTGTAAAAGGCTGTATAAATATCCTTCCCAATCCGCAAGAAATCGTAGACATTTATTCTTAAAAACAGTATAATTATTTTGTATGCAGCATTTTTACCAATCATATACATATAGAAAAAGATAAAGGAGAAGGTATTATGGGATTAATCAAAGCAATTGGAGGAGCTATTCAGGGCGTTGCCGCCGACCAGTGGAAGGAGTATTTTTACTGTGACGCCTTAGAGGCGGATGTATTAGTAACCAAGGGAGTGAGGAGAAACAACAGCCGGTTCGGCACAGGCAACAAGGGAAATGACAACTTAATTACCAACGGTTCTGTGGTTGCCGTCAACGAGGGGCAATGCATGATTATTGTCGACCAGGGCAAGGTGGTGGAATTCTGCGCCGAAGCCGGAGAATTTTTATATGATACCTCTACAGAGCCCAGCCTGCTTTTCGGCGATTTGGGAGAGAACATAAAGAACACCTTCGCCACCATCGGCAAGCGCTTTACCTTTGGCGGAGATACCGGCAAGGATCAGCGGGTGTACTTCTTTAACACCAAGGAAATTATCGGCAACAAGTACGGCACGGCCAATCCGGTGCCCTTCCGCGTGGTAGACACGAATATCGGCTTAGATGTAGACATCTCTGTCCGTTGCAACGGCGAATATTCTTACCAGATTTTTGACCCGATCCTGTTCTATACCAATGTCTGCGGTAACGTAACCGGGGACTATACAAGAGATACGATTGACAGCCAGTTAAAGGCTGAGCTGATGACCGCCCTGCAGCCGGCTTTCGCCCAGATTTCCGCCATGGGAATCCGCTACAGCGCCGTTCCTGCCCATGCCATGGAAGTAGCCGACGCCCTTAATAAGGTGCTTTCGGAAAAATGGGGACAGCTCCGCGGCATCAAGATTGTATCCTTTGCCGTCAATTCCATCAAAGCCTCTGAAGAAGATGAGCAGATGATTAAAGAGCTGCAAAAGACTGCCGTTCTCCGGAACCCGAATATGGCTGCCGCAACCTTAGCCGGCGCCCAGGCAGAGGCAATGAAATCTGCAGCCTCTAACACCTCAACCGGTCCGATGATGGCCTTTGCCGGCATGAACATGGCCAATATGGCCGGGGGCATGAATGCCAATTCCCTGTTTGCCATGGGGCAGCAGCAAAACGCCCAGTCCACACCGCCAACCCCGTCTGCGCCGGCTCCTATCGCTGCCGCCGGGGATTCCTGGACCTGCTCCTGCGGCGCGGTAAACACCGGTAAATTCTGTGAGGAATGCGGCAAGGCAAAGCCCGCCCCTGCGGAAGGCTGGACTTGTTCCTGCGGTGCGGTAAACCAGGGCAAATTCTGTCAGAATTGCGGTGCAAAGAAACCCGCCGGAGCCCCGCTATACCGCTGCGACAAATGCGGCTGGCAGCCGGAGGATCCCACCCATCCGCCCAAGTTCTGTCCGGAATGCGGCGATGTATTTGATGACAACGATATCCAATAACGGAGGGTGCGATTGATGGATGATTTTAACGAAATAAATATCGTGGATACCAAAGAGGAAACGGACAAGAAATGTCCCAAGTGCGGCGGAGTCATGGATTTTGATCCTGCCACCGGCAATCTGAAGTGTCCCTATTGTGATTATGAAGAAACTATTTCTGTCGAGGCGGAAGCCCCTCAGAAAGCCGAAGAATTAGACTTTGAAGCTGCGGAGTACACTGCCAGCAAGGACTGGGGAATCGAGACCAAAACCGTTCTCTGTAAAGCCTGCGGCGCCGAATCCATCTATGACGCCCTGCAGACCTCGGCAGTCTGCCCCTTTTGCGGTTCCAATCAGGTTATGGAGGCCAATGCGGAAGATACCATGGCGCCCGGCGGCGTAGTGCCCTTTTCCATCAGTGATAAGGATGCGGCGGAACGGTTTCAGAAATGGATTAATCGAAGATGGTTCTGCCCCAAGCTGGCGAAGGACAGCGCAAAGCCCCAAAAATTTAAAGGCATTTATCTTCCCTATTGGACCTTTGACGCAGATACCGTTTCCTCCTATCAGGGTGAATACGGGATTGAGCGAACAAGAAGTGACCGAAACGGCAACCGCTATTCCCATACCGACTGGCACAGAACCTCCGGCGTCTATCGGGAATTTATTAACGACGAGCTTTTATTGGCGTCTAAGAATCACGACCAGCATATGCTGCGGCAGTTAGAACCCTTTGACACGGAGAACAACAAGACCTACAATCCGGAATACATTGCCGGATTTGTGGCGGAACGTTATTCGATTGGCTTAAAAGAGGCCTGGCCCATCGCCTCCAGCAATATCAAGGAAAAGCTGAAACGCCATATTTCCGACCAGATCCGGCGGGAGCACAACGCAGATAATGTGCGCAATCTAAGCTTAGGCACCTCTTTTCATAACATTACATACAAGTATCTGCTGCTGCCTGTCTGGATATCCAACTTCAAATACAACGGCCAGTCATTCCAGTTCATGGTCAACGGCCAGACCGGAAAGGTATCCGGCAAGACGCCGCTGTCCAAACCCAAAGTAGCGATTACGATTATCGCAATTATCCTGATTATCGTTATCTTCTACTACCTCAGTGTGTGGAGTTAAAGACAAAATGCAATGGGAGGCGTTATTTATCTGGAAGTCGCACGCACATTAGTCTCAAACATGCGGTTATACCCGAACCAGTCGTCTCCCTTATCCCGGTTGCTCTCTAAGGCTTCCACAAAGCCTTCCAGCTTTGCATCCGTATTATCTGCAAAGGAGAGAGCAACCGCCTCAATCAGGGCCGGTTTCTTAGGCGAACCGTATTCCAGTTCCCCGTGATGGGACAGGATACAATGCTTTAATTCATTGGCAAGCTTTACCGGAAATCCCTCTATCTGCTTCATCTTCTCCTGTAGCATTATGGTTCCCGTCACGATATGCCCAATCAGCTGCCCTTCGTCAGTATAATCATTTTCCGGAAAATCAGAAATCTCGCTGACCTTGCCGATATCATGGCAGAGCGCCGCAGTCAACAGCAAATCCCGGTTAATCACAGGATAGGCTTTGGCATAAAATTCACACAGCCTTGCCACTGACAAACTGTGCTCCAACAGCCCGCCGGCAAAGTTATGGTGCATGGTCTTAGCGGCGGAATGCAGCTTAAATGTCTTTGTAAATTCTGCATCCTCTAAAAACACCATCTGCAAGAGCTTCAATAAATGGGGCTCCTTAACCGTACCGATCAGGGCTTGCAGTTCCTCATACATCTCGTCAAAGCTGCGTTTCGAGCAGGGCATGTAATCCACAGGATCATACTCCCCCTCAGACGCCTTGCGCACCCGTCTTACATTTAACTGCAAAGTTCCCTGATAACTGGTAACCTGAGCGTCTACCTGTATGTAATCCATGGAATCAAAATGTTCAATCCCGTTATTGATATCCCATACCTTTCCGTCTATGGAACCCGTCTTATCATGAAGCTGCATGGAATAATAGGTCTTCCCCGCCTTCGTCACCAATGACTTTTTGTCCTTACACAGATAAATGGAAGAAATCATATCTCCTTCCCGCAATTCCTGAATAAACCGCATATTCATTCTCCTTTCCCTTATCCCGCCTGATTCGCATCACTGTTGTCATGGGGCAGTGAAAATACAAATTCGCTTCCCGCCCCTTCCGTACTAATCAGGTTAATATTCTCCCCATGGGCTTTAATAATCTCTCTTGTAATGGCAAGGCCCAATCCGGTTCCCTGCTTATCCTTTCCTCTTGAGGAATCTGTCTTGTAAAAACGGTCCCATACCTTGTTCTGCTTATCCTTTTCGATACCGGGGCCCTCGTCCTTTACCGAGACAAACAATTTATTGTTCTTTTCATAGACCGTAACGATAATCGTACCATTTTCCGGACTGAACTTAATGGCGTTATCCACCAGATTATAGATTACCTGGCCGATTTTCATCTTATCCGCATAGACGACGGGATTCTCCGCCGGGCATTTTAAGCGGAAGTCGATATGCTTGTTCTCGCATACGCCCTCCACCGTATTTCTGGTTTCCCGGATAACATCTACGATGTCAAAGCTCTGCCGCTTTAAAATCGGTCCGTAATTGTCAAAATCATTTAATTCCAAAAGGCCGGTTGTCAGCTTGGTCAACCGCTTGGATTCATTTAACACAATGTTCAGATACCGGTCATATTTCTCCACCGGAATGGTTCCGTCCAGCATAGCCTCCAGATATCCCTTAATGGAGGTAAGGGGAGAGCGGAAGTCATGGGAAATATTGGCAATGAAATTTTTCCGGTATTCATCCAGCTTGCTAAGTTCTCCCGCCATATACTCCAGAGAGTCGGAAAGCTCTCCTAATTCATCCTTCCGGTGCACGCCGGTCTTTGCCTCAAAATTTCCCTTGGCATATTCTCTGGCCGCATTATTCATTCTGGCCAGCGGCCTTAAAATGGTGCCGGACAGATACGCCATAACAATACCAACCACCAAAAGCATCACAAGGAACGGCATATACATGATGTTTAACATGTTGTCCTGCATATCCTCCACCGTCGACATGGAAGTATGCAGTACCAGAAATCCCCTAAGTTCCGATTCCATGTAAACCGGAATACCGATGCTGATCATGGTGTCCTCGAAAACATCATAAAAATTGCCGGTTTTGGTAAAGCCCTTTTGCAGATTAATATCCGGCCCCAGACTGGTTATGTCCTGCGGCAGTTTATTTAAATTCCCGCTGTTAGAGGCTGCCAATAGCTGCCCATCGGCAGAAAAGAACCAGACCTTCGCTTTCAGGGTATCCTCAAATTCGTCAAACCGAAGCTGCAGATATTCCAGGGAGGTAATGCCCTGAATATAGGAGGAAATGGTCTGCTCCGACAAAAGCGTGGCCTCATTGATCAGATTATTCTGCTTTTCCGCCACCAAAGCCCTCTGGGTGGCATACGTGGTATATCCTGCCAGGCCGATAAACAGGGCAATCAGCAATATCATAATTATAATAATAATTTTATCAAAAAACGTATGCTTCAAGCTGATTCACCCCGACTATTTGACTTCAAATTTGTATCCGATGCCCCAGACCGTTGCAATGTTCCAGTTTGCCCCGTCCTTAATCTTTTCCCGGACTCTCTTTACATGAACGTCCACGGTACGGGTGTCGCCGATATAATCATAGCCCCAGATTTTATCTAAAAGCTGCTCCCTGGTAAACACCTGATTGGGATTGCTGGCAAGAAAATACAAAAGCTCTAACTCCTTTGGCGGCATCTCAATGGGAACGCCGTCATATACTACGGAATAGCTGGTAAGGTTCACCGTCAGGCCGTCATATGTCACGCACTCTCCCGGCTCCTCCACAGGCGCATTGCCCCGCTTTTCCTCACTCTGGCCCACGCGCCGCAGAATCGCCTGTACCCTTGCCACCAGTTCATTGGAATCAAAGGGTTTAATCATATAGTCGTCTGCGCCAATCTTAAGCCCCAACACTTTATCAAAAACCTCGCCTTTTGCGGAGAGCATAATAATCGGCACGTTACTGCTCTTTCTGATTTCCCGGCACACATCATAGCCGTCAATGCCCGGAAGCATAATATCCAACAGGATTAAATGCGGCTGATAGATTCGGAATTTATCTAACGCCTCCTCGCCATTTACCGCAATCTCTGTGCTGAAACATTCCTTAATTAAATATAAGGAAATCAGCTCTGCAATATTCTCATCATCATCTACAATCAATATCTTTTTTTTCTCCATCCCATTCTCCTTCTCAAGCAGGGCCGCCGCGTGCATCTCCCCTTATTATATCTCTTTCCGCTTTATTTGCATAGTTTTTTATAATTCTACTATGGTGACTCCGGCGTCTCCCTCTCCGTACTCGCCGAGGCGGAAGGACTTCACATAGGACTGCCGTTTCAGATATTCGTGGATTCCCTTCCGCAGGGCGCCGGTTCCCTTTCCATGAACCACCCGCACCTGATTGAGATGGGAGAGGCAGGCGTCGTCTAAATATTTGTCTAACTCCATAATGGCTTCATCCACTGTAAGGCCTAACAGATTAATCTCCGGTTTTATGGACTTGGCCTTACCCGCAGGGGCGCGATAGGCGTTTTTCGGCTCCGGCTTTGGCTTTTTTGCCCCCTTCACCGGCTCTACATCACTCAATTTCACCGTACTTTGTAAAATACCCATCTGCACCGTAAGCTCTCCTTTTTGGTTTGGCAGGGAGCGGACCGTCCCCTCTAAATTAAGGCTTAACACCCGTACCGTATCCCCAATGTGAAAATCTTCCGGTTTACTTGCAGATTTCCGCTTCGGCGTCCTGTATTCCAGGCTGCTGTTTACCGCATTTAACTTATCCCGAATCTCCCCTCTGGTCTTTTCCATGTCACGGTTGCTCACAGTATCCGGCTTTTTCTCCCAGTTGTTGTATTTCCGAATAGAAGCGTCGGCAAACGCCTTGGCCTCCTCTAAAATATCTCTGGCCTCCTCCCTTGCATTGCGCAAAATATCCTGCCTGCGCTGCTCAATATGCTCGTTTTTAGAGGCCAGCCGCTCCTTTAATTTCTGTATTTCCTCCTTGTTGGCGGCAATCTCCTCCTTTTCCTGTTCAATGGTTTTCTTTGATTTCTCCAAATCCGCCAACAGGGTTTCCATATCAATGGCGCTGCTATCCACCTGGGCCTTAGCCCCCGCAATCACGCCGGAGGGAAGCCCTAATTTCTCTGCAATGGCAAAGGCGTTAGATTTTCCCGGTATGCCAATCAGCAGATGATAGGTGGGGCTTAGCGTGTCCACATCAAACTCGCAGCAGGCATTTTCAATGCCCTCCGTTGTCATGGCGAAGGTTTTCAGTTCACTGTAATGGGTTGTCGCCATGCACCGGATATCCCGGCTGTGCAGCTCATTTAATATGGCGATGGCAAGAGCGGAGCCCTCCACCGGATCCGTTCCTCCGCCTAACTCGTCAAACAAAACCAGCGTATCCCTTCCGGCATGCTTCATAATATACACAATATTGCTCATATGGGAAGAAAAGGTACTTAAGCTCTGCTCAATGCTCTGCTCGTCCCCGATATCCGCAAAGACATCCCGAAACACAGAGAGCTTAGAACCCTGAAACGCCGGAATGTGAAGCCCTGACTGCCCCATCAGGGTAAGCAGGCCTAAGGTTTTTAAGGATACGGTCTTGCCTCCCGTGTTAGGCCCTGTAATAATCAGCATGGAAAATTCCTCTCCCAACCGGATATCCACCGGCACCACGGAATGTTTTTCCAAAAGGGGATGCCGTCCCTTTTTAATCTCCACAATGCCCTTATCATTAAACTCCGGCCGGGTGCCGTCGCAGGCTTTGGCAAATGCCGCTTTGGCAAAGATAAAATCCATCTCCGTCAAAAGCGACACATCCGTCTCAATGCTCTCCCTGTAAAGCGCCACCTGTCCGCTTAAATCCGCCAGGATTTTTTCAATCTCCATAGCTTCCTTTGCCGCTAACTCCTTAATCTCATTGTTAATGTCCACCACAGCCATCGGCTCAATAAAAAATGTAGAGCCGGTGGCGGACTGGTCGTGAACCATGCCCGGAAACTGCCCTTTATACTCGGCCTTAACGGGAATACAATATCTGCCGTTCCGCATAGTCACCAGCGCATCCTGCAGCATGGACTGGTTAGCCTGTTTGCTGACAATCCCGTTTAACACATCATGCACTTTATTGTTGGCGGCCTTCATGCTCCGCCGGATATCCTTAAGCGCAGCAGACGCGTCATCAGCAATCTCATCCTCTGACAAAATACACCTGTTAATCTCCCGCTCTAAATGTTCTAAGGGCATCAGGGCGTCAAAATAACCGGTCAGGGAATCCGTCCGCCCTTCTGCGCCAACGCCTTCCCTTTCCTTTGCCTGACTGCCGTACTGCTGCACCCGTTTTGCCACCTTTAAAAGCTTCGCCACATCCAAAAGCTCTGACACAGACAGAGCGGCGCCCACAGACACCCGCTTTAACGCCTCGCCAATGGGATAAACCCCGGAAAAAGAAATGCTGCCCTGCTGATACACCCTGGCTAAAGCGTCCGCAGTCAGCTCCTGGTTTCTCTCAATCTCCGTCCGGTCAGTGGAAGGCTTTAACTTCTCGCACAGCCTTTTCCCCGCCGGACAGGTAGCAAACCCGGTCAGTTGCTCTATAATCTTATAATACTCCAATACCCGCAATGTGCGTTTATTCATACTCTGTCTCCTATTGATACCCGGCCCGGATGTTCCGCTTTGCCTTCTCCTTTACTGCCACACATGGTCATGCAGTTTTCCTTCTCTCTGAAATCCCTTAAACTGGTGCTGCCGCAGCGCCTCATACAGTACGATAGCCACAGAATTAGACAGATTCAGGGAACGGATTTCTTCCAGCATGGGAATCCGAATACAGTCCGCCCGGTGCTCTAATAAAATCTCCTCCGGTATGCCGGCGCTTTCCTTTCCAAACATAATGTAGCAGTCCTCCTCATACTGCACATCTGCATAGGTCTGCTCTGCCTTGGTGGTCGCCATGTAGATTTTCGCCTGTGGATTCTTTTCAAGAAAATCTTCGTAGCAGAGATACGTGGTAACATCTAAATGCTCCCAATAATCCATCCCTGCCCGCTTAATCATCTTATCATTGATACGAAACCCCAGCGGCTCAATTAAATGAAGCCTTGCCCCTGTCGCCACGCAGGTTCTTCCGATATTTCCGGTATTAGCCGGCATTTCCGGCTCGTGAAGCACAATGTTAATCATTTCCCTTTCCTTCCCGCAGCTCTTCAATAAATTCCCCAAGCCGTCCAATGGCAACCTTAAGCTCCTCTAAGGAATAGGCGTAGGAAATCCGCAAAAACCCTTCGCCACATTCCCCAAAAGCGTCTCCCGGCACCACTGCCACCTTTTTGCTGTGGAGTAATCTGGTAGCAAACTCCTCAGAGGACAAGCCAAATTCCTTAATGCAGGGGAAAATATAAAATGCGCCATAGGGCTCAAAGCAGGAAAGTCCCATTTTCTGAAAGGCGTCTAACAGATACCGTCTTCTCTGGTCGTAGGCCTCCCGCATACGGACAATGTCTTTGTCGCAGTCCCGCATTGCCACGACAGCCGCATACTGGCTGTTCGTCGGCGCACACATAATCGCGAACTGGTGGACCTTGGTCATCTGCTCTAAAATCATAGCCGGCCCCACGGCAAATCCAAGCCGCCATCCGGTCATGGCAAACGCCTTGGAAAATCCGTTAATCACAATGGTCCGCTCCCACATTCCCGGCAGGGACGCAATACTGGTATGTCCGCTGTTATATGTAAGCTCTGCATAAATCTCATCCGAAATCACATACAGGTCATGCTTAATAATCACTTCCGCAATGGCCTCCAAATCTTCCCGCTCCATAACCGCGCCGGTAGGATTATTGGGGTAGGACAGCATGAGAATTTTGGTCTTTTCCGTAATCGCCGCCTCTAATTCCTCCTTCGTCAGACGGAACTGGTTTTCATTTTTCAGGGATACCGTAACCGGTACGCCTCCGGCCAGCTGCACGCAAGGCACATAGGAGACAAAACAGGGCTCCGGAATAATCACCTCATCTCCCGGATTGAGCATGGCGCGGAGAGCCACGTCAATCCCCTCGCTGCCGCCCACTGTAATCAGCACCTCGTCTTTGGGATTATAGCTTAACCGGAACCGCCGTTCCAAATAATTGCAGATTTCCTGCCGAAGCTCCAACAGCCCGGCATTCGAGGTATAAAATGTCCGCCCCTTTTCGAGAGAATAGATTCCCTCCTCCCGGATATTCCAGGGCGTGTCAAAATCCGGCTCGCCGACGCCTAAAGAAATGGCGTCCGGCATCTCGCTTACGATATCAAAAAATTTACGAATTCCCGATGGTTTCATCTTAATGACTGTGTCAGATAACGGATTTCTCATGCGGTAACCACCAGCCTTTCATCTTTTTTGCTCTGCTCTAACTTTGTGCCGCCCTCTTTATATTTCTTCAGCACAAAATGGGTGGAGGTGCTTAACACGCCTTCCATGGGCGCTAACTTTCTCGCCACAAACTGGGCTACCTCCTTCATGGTCTTCCCCTCGATAAACACCGTCATATCAAATCCTCCGGACATCAGAAAAAGAGAGGTTACCTCCTCATAATTATAAATCCGCTCTGCCACCCGGTCAAAGCCCTCCCCGCGCTGGGGCGCCACCTTAACCTCAATCAGCGCAGTAACGCGTTCCACATCGGTCTTGTCCCAGTTAATAATGGTATTGTACCCGCAGATAATCTGCTCCTGCTCCATATCCTGTATGGTGTGAATCACCACAGCCTCGTCCATTCCCAGCATAACCGCAATATCGGCGGTGGCCAGTTTAGAGTTATTCTGTAATAATTTTAAAATCTTTGTTCTTTCCTGCTGCATATTATCCCATCCTCTCTCTATTATTTTGACTACACCGGAAGCGGCTGTCCGTAAAAGACAGCGTTCAAAGCGTCGCCCTTTGGCGGCGTCAGAAAGCGTTCCTCGTCCTTCATAATTAATTTTCTGTCATTAGACTGCGTGGTTTTTCCAATCACCGCCGCAGCAATTCCTTCCTCCCGGAACCGGTCGGCCAGGGTTTCTCCATCCCGCGCAACCAAAAGCAGGCTCCCCTGCCCATTCATCATATACGGATTGAGGTCAAAATATTCGCTGACTTCTATGATTTCCTGTTTAACCGGAATGGCAGACAAAGAAATCTCCGCCCCCAGATGACAGGCGGACAGTATCTGCCACAAGGCTCCAAAGACACCGCCATTAGACACATCATGGGCGGCATAGATACAATCCCGCTGCCCGGCAGTCATGCTCTCTAACACCCGAAGCTCCGGCAGCAGGGAGGTTAATTCCATATAATCCGCCGCCTTTTTAATGTAGCTTGCCGGATATCGGGAAGTCAGTTCTTCTCCCTTAAGCTTGGCCAGTATGGCGCCACCATATAGCCCAATCCACTTAGTCATTACAATATCCATGCCCGGTTCTGCCTGTTGGTGGCGGTTATCCCAAAGTCTGGTTCCGTAAGCGGTTATGGTAACGGTGGGGGCGCTGACAGTAGGAACGAGCGCCGTCTCACCGGCAATGATATCAATCTGATCCTGTTCCGCACGCACGGAAAGGTTACCGGTAATCTCCCGTAAAATCTTTTCCTCACTGTGCTCCGGCAGCAGGATTCCCACAGATACACTATGGGGCCGCCCGCCGGCGGCAACTATATTATTGAGCGCATTGTCTAAGGCATAGCATTCATTTCCCCTATAGTAAAAGGCAGTGGTGGCCATGGATGTTACCATATCGCCAAGCACTGCCCCATCATGTCCAACTGCCGCCCGAAAGGATACCTCCTTTGAACGATACCGTATCGGGTTGATAACAGACCTTTTGAATGTATGCTCCGGTAATTTTCCCGTCCGCATATCAGAAGCTCCTTCCTTTCCCCACAGGCGCCACTGATGGATCTGCCGGTGCTTCCGTCACCGGCGCTTCCGTGGACGGTGCCTGCGTATCCGCAGGCGCTGGATCTGTAGGTTCGGTATCGGAAGTATCTTCCTCATCTGTATCCTCTTCATCTTTATCTTTATTCTTTTTATCTTTTTTCTTCTTGGTTCCCACACGAATCTTCGCTTTGGTCGCCTGATACTGGCTCTGGTTCACACGGACAGATTCCTGTAATACGCCGTCTACATAGATATTCTTCCAAAGCTCTGCATAATATCCGGTATGGGCTGCCTGCTCCGTTACCGTCTTGCCCTCCTCCAAGGTATCATCCTCAATCTCCTCCGGGTCGCCCGGCTCCTTTGTCTCTATTACCTTAGACTCAAACTCAATCGTCCGGTTCTCCGGTCTCACATCATGTCCGTACACGGCAAAGGATATGGAACCGCCACCGGCATAGCCCTCAATATAAATCGGATAGTCCGTATCGTTGGTAAACTTAAAGTCCATATAATCTCCGGCAATGGCCGCATCCTTCGATAAATCCACATAACTTACGCTTAAGGAATGGGGATAACGCTCATCGACCTGAAGTTCCGCTTTCAGTACAGCGTTATATAAAGTTGTGCTGACCTGACAGATTCCTCCGCCCAAGCCGTCCACCAGCTCGTTATTCACATACTGCCCCGCATTGGAATAACCATTCTCCTCCGTAAAAGGAGAAACCGTATCATACATGGAAAACTGCTCTCCGGGCATTAAAACGGTTCCGGATACCTTGCCGGCCCCCGTCACCAGATTCTGGGAACGGCTGGCATTTCCCTGATTATAACTGGTCACCGCCTGTCCCATCACGCTGTCAATCGCATAGAAATCTTCTTCTGTATACTGCGGCTCCTGTTCTTCTACCACAGCCTCTAACTTAATGTTCTTCTGTTCCCACTCTTTCGCCAAAAACTCCTCTACAGCCTTAATGGTCTCCTCTACTTTAATCGAAGTTCCGGTCTCGCCCGGGTACACAATAAATTCCCCGTCTTCCCGCTTGATAGAAGCATTCTTCGCCTCTGTTACCAGTTCGCCGGTCTCATTTTCCAGCTTGTCCTTTAAAACAGCCTCATCAAATTTCTTCTCCGGAACTAAAACCACATTCTCATTCTCTAATGCCTTAATCTCTTTATAACGGGATAAAATGTTGCCCTGTCTTCCATAGCGGAACGCCTGATCCACCGCATCCTCCGCAGAGACGGAAATATCAATATCCTTTAAGGGGATTGTGTAAGAACCCACCGATGTCGTAAGCGTAAGGTTCAGCTTATCAATTCCGTTGATATATTCCTCATATTCTTTCAGTGCCTCCTCTTTGGTCAGACCGCCTACATATACGCTGTCCAAATATACTCCCGCATAGATGGTCTGCTCATCTGATTCAGAAGCCGCCGCATGGCAAAGGGGGACTGCCAAAAGACCCGCTGCCAATAATAATGCAATTAAGATACTCTGTCGCTTTTTCATATCATCATTCCTTATACATACTATATATTCATAAAACTATTTACCCGATAACCATTTTATCACAATACTTTGGGTTTTCAAGTGTTTAAAAATAATATCGTGAGATTAAACGAAGAAATTGACATTTTTGTAATGTTTCTGTATATTTTACCTATAATAAACAAAAGGGACAGCCCTCCGGCCATCCCATAGCTTCATACCGTATTGTCTGACAGTCGGTTGGTTTAGAAACCGCCTACTGTTGTAATAATACAGCTGAGCACCATTACCACAACAAGAATGATTGCAATGACAGAAGATATAATCTTCTTTGTCTTCTGATTACTGAAGTTAAACATGTTAACACCTCTTTTCTGAAAGGACCTGCTATGAAAGCTTATTTATTACCATCCATTACTATAATGATCTTTGTGCTGCACCACAACCTGAAAAAGAATAAATTAAACACTAAGGAAACCATCCAGGCTATAATGGACCGGGAATCGGCAGCCAATTTCACAAGGAAACAGGATATCTCCGGACTTCCCTATATCAAAGTGCCCTTAGATACTCTTCCCCTAGATATTACCCTAAATGAAGAAAAAAAGCAATCACAGATTGCAGATTACCGGCAGAAAATTCTGGAACTGTCTGAAAAACCAATGCTGAACCTGATTGGAATCTCCAATACGGAGCTAAAGGAAATGTATGGTCCCGCCAATCTGGAACAGCTGTCTTATTGCGACCAGAATTATTCCCTGTATATCCGGACGCTGAATCTGTTTGCACAGTGTATATACGAATCTTATCCGGCCCAGGCCGTTAAGGTCTTAGAATACTGCCTGTCGATTGGAACCGACATTTCCGGCACCTATGACCTTTTAGGACGGCACTATCTTTCCTCCGGGAACAAGGGGGATTTTATGAAACTCTATGACGCCATCCCACAGCCGGACTCTCTGGCGGGAAAAGTCATCATCCGCAAATTAGATTCCATAAAAAATGAATTTTAATGCAACATTTTTTGCTGTTTTTGCCACTCCTATCACAGGAATCGCAAAACAGCGCTTTGCATTTCCAATATCCAGACAGAAACCGAGGTGAAGGGATTGAATGAGGAACAGATAAAAGCTTATGTCCTTTTAGCAAGAAATGGAGACTCTGCAGCATTCTGCAAGCTGTATGAGCAATACTATAAGGATATGTACCGCTTTGCCTACTATATGCTGGGCAATGAAGAAGACGCCAAGGATGTCATCAGCGAGACCGTATTAGACGCCTTTACCGGCATCCGGAATCTAAAGAAACCGGAGCGGTTCAAGGCATGGATTTTCCAGATATTATCGGTAAAATGCAAACGGCAGATGGCTGTATATACATCCAACCGGAAATACTTAAGTCCGGAGGAGGAGGGAGCCCGGGTTTCCGGGAAGGAACATCCATTTGCAGAACACATTGACGTAAAGACCGCATTTCATGCCCTGAACGAGACGGAACGGACCATCATATCCCTGATGGTCTTTGGCGGGTACACGAGCCGGGAGACAGCCGAGCTGCTAAACAGCCGGGAGGGTACCATCCGCTCCGCCAAGAGCCGGGCCTTTCAGAAAATGTCACAATATTTAAAGGAGGATTTCGCATGAAAGAACAGGATTTTATTGACGCCATTCGCGAGAAGACAAAAGATCTGCCAATACCTGACAGTATTTCACCGGATAACATGAAGACAATGTTAGACGAACAGATAAAGAAACAGACGGATAAAAATCCCGGAGAATTATCCGGAACCGGAAGAAAGAGACGGAACACCCGGCGGTTTGCCGCAGCTGCCTGCCTGCTGTTATGTATCGTCGGAAGCTTTGCCGTCTATACGATTATGAGCCCCCGGGAAAAGGAGGAAGCTGCCGAGACGGGTGCGGCTGAAATAGCCACAGAGGCGCAGGAGGGAGCCTTTGACGCCGCCCCGGAGGATGCGGATAGCGAAGCCGGACAGGAGGACTTAGTCTACCGGACAAAATTAAGCTCCCCGGAAAGCTATGATGAATATTACGACACCTTAAAGGCCGCTTACGATTCTTACTATGATAACATCTCCTCTGTAGAGACGAAAATATATACAGATATGGTGGACGGCGGCATGGACAGAGCCGTCGGGGAAGCAGCCGGTGCGGCAAAAGACAGTGCGACAGGAATTGCGGACTTAGCCGGTGCAGCAGAAGACAACGACACCGCTTTCAAGGAAAGCGCCCAGAGCGAAAACACCGCAGACATTGCCAATGCCAAAACAGACGGTGAAACGCCGGATCATTCTGACACCAATATCCAGGAGCAGAATGTAGACGAAGGCGATATCATTAAGACAGACGGCAAATATATCTACAAGCTGGTGCGGGATTACAACAGCGCAGACGGAGATTACGGAAACCGAATCTTTATTACAAAGGCCGAAGACGGAAATCTGACGTCCATGTCCGCCATCAATTTGGACGAGGCGGTAAAGCATGAGGAAGACAAAGATTATATTACCTTCCATGAATTTTATATATACAAAGATATCCTGCTGGGGTTATATACCAAAAACCAATATGACGCCAACGCCAATACCACCACAACCACCTATGTCGTGGTCTACGATATCCAGGACCGCTCCAACCCCAAGGTAAAGAGCACCCTGTCCCAGTCCGGCAGCTTCATAAGCTCCCGAATCAGCGACGGGTATCTCTACACCATAAGTAATTTTACGGAGGCTACCCTCTCTGAAAAGGAGCCTTACAGCAACTATATACCAACCATTAACACCAAGCTAATCGAGTGCGAAAATATATATTATCCCGAAGACGCGCTGATGGATACCACCTATATCATCACCAGTTTACCGCTTTCGAGTCCCTCCGATTTCAAGGACAAAAAAGCAATCCCGACTAAGGGAGGCGACACCTATGTCAGTGACTCCTCCATCTACCTTTACCGCACATTATATGAGGAGGTAACCAAAACCGAGATTATGAAAATCTCCTACGACAAGGGTACGCTTACCCCGGGCAGCAGCGCTGTGATTGCCGGATACCTTTACGGCTCCTTTGCCCTCAGCGAATACGACCATCATCTGCGGGTTGTAGCCACCATTCCCGCCAACAATATTTCCCTGCTGCGCTTAGATGCGCAGGGTGACATTATGCCGATTAACGGCAGTTCTAATCGGACGGAGATAAAGGAAGATGTAAATGCGCTGTATATCTTAGACGACAATATGGAATTAACCGGAAAGCTGACGGGATTAGCCCCGGGAGAACAGATTTATTCCGCCCGGTTCTTTGGAACTACCGGATATTTTGTGACTTACCGCAACACCGATCCGCTGTTTTCCGTAGACCTGTCGGATCCGGCCAATCCGGTCATATTAGGACAGCTGAAAATCCCCGGCTTTTCCAATTATCTGCATTTTTACGGCGACAATATTATGCTGGGATTAGGGGAAGAAACCGATCCGGAAACCTCCGAATCCAAAGGCCTTAAGCTGTCCATGTTTGATATCAGCAGTCCGGAAAATGTGGTGGAAAAGGACAAATATATCATCGAAGGCTCCCGGTACAGCGAAGCCCAGAACAACCACAAGGCGCTGATGATCGACCCGGAAAAGAACCTGTTCGGTTTCCTGTTTTATGGATATAACGACAATAACGACTTCTACTATTACGCCACCTACACCTACGACCGGAAGAAAGGATTTTCAGAAACTGCCAGATACCGGATTAACGACGGCTCCGAGTATGCCATGGATGCAGTGCGGGGCGCCTATATCGGCGATTACTTCTATCTGGCAACCAACAAATCCTTAAGCAGTTATCGGATTGGTTCTACGGAAAAGATTGCGCAGATATATTACAACTAATCGAAATCAGGGTAAATTTTGTAAAGCTAGGGTAAAGTTTTTGTAGGAAAATTAAACAGACAAAAGAAGAAAGCACCAACTTTGTGTTAAAATAGAGTTTGC
>CANREG010000035.1 GCA_947629565.1 uncultured Lachnospiraceae bacterium | reverse complement strand
GACGTAAGCAAACAGGCATTTGTCAAACGTACGGCAATGAAAGGAAGGGTGGACGAATTTATGGGTGGACAGGTTTTGGAGTATGCATGGGAAACGGAATACCGCAGACAGCTTGAGGAAGCGCAGGATGAGGGAAGGCTTGAAGGCAGACTTGAGGGTAGGACGATTGGCAGCATTGAGGGCGTTAACCGTAAAATCATATCCCTAATTTGCCGCAAGCTGGCAAAGAACAAATCCGTCGGGATAATTGCAGAGGAATTAGAAGAAGATGACATCGAGTATATTCAGCACATCTGTGAGGTGGCGGAAAAATACGCACCGGATTATGATGCCGACAGGATTTACGGGGAGTTGTATCCGGAAAGTGAAACTTTCTGAAAGAAAATTGTTTTAAGTAATAAAAAGTGAGTACAACGAAACAAAACAACAAAAACAGTGATTATTTTACGAAACCCCTGCTCGCCATGATATGATCCCCCATAGGTAGACAAGATAAATAAACAAAGTCTATTTAAAGGGGGATTTTTATCTCCAAACCAAAGTTTTCTCCAGAAATCAAAATCCATGCCTCCACTGTATCAATTCCATTCGTCTGCGGTCAGAAAATCCCTGATATTTCGGTGCTTGATTCCGTTCCGGCTCATGTCGATCTCGTCCATCGTGACGACATATTTCGGATAATTGTCCCGGATGTGATCGTAAACGCCAAATTCCCGTGCGACCGTTTCTTCCGTGGCAAGCAAATAGGCAACCTGAACATAGAGTTTTTCCCCGCGCTTGTGACAGACAAAATCAATTTCCCGGTTTCCGAATCTGCCAACCGTAACCGTATATCCTCGCCTGAGAATCTCCATGTGAACGATGTTTTCAAGGATCAGGTTGATGTCACGCATATTCCCGCCAAACACCGCCTCGCGAATGCCGTGGTCGGCAATGTAGTATTTTTCGTTGGAGGCGAGAATCTGTTTCCCCTGCAAATCTTCCCTTTTAACTTGATACAAAAGGTAGGCGTCGCAGCAGTATTTGATGTAATTCAGAACAGTCTCTGCTGCCACGGTGCGCTGTTCGCTTTTGAGAAATTTCACGAGGGAGGTTGCGGAGAAGGTTGTTCCGACATTTGCCATTGTATAGGCGATGATCCGCTCCAACAAATCGACATCGCGCACCTTATTCCGCTTGACAATATCTTTGAGCTGGACGGAGTTGAAGACATCGGTAAGGTATTGCCGGGACGGTTCTTCGGCATATCGAAGGTTTGCGAGATATGGCATCCCGCCGAACAGCAGATACTTCTGGAAATTTTGCTGTATCGTGGCGTTTGGGTCAACCGTGTGATAGAGTTCCAAAAATTCAGAAAAAGAAAACGGATAAACCACAAATTCCACATATCGCCCAGCGAGATATGTTGCAAGCTCTCCGGAAAGGAGTTTCGCATTCGAGCCTGTGATATAAATGTCGCAGTCGAGGGAGATACGGAGTGAATTGATGCACTTTTCCCAATCAGCAACTTCCTGAATTTCATCAAAGAACAGATATGCTTTCCCCTCTATGTCTTTTGTCCTTTTCAGGATTTCTTCGTGGAGAGCGTTTGCAGTAAGAAGCCGGGAGTTTCTCATATCCTCAAAGTTAATAGAGATGAATTGCCCGGTTGGAATGCCCGATTCCGCCAGTTCCTCCTTTACCAGCTCTAACATGACGGATTTTCCGCTTCGCCTGATGCCGGTTATGACTTTGATAAGATCATTTCCAATAAATGGGCGGATACGGCTCATATAGGTTTCCCGTTTAATCAAAAGAATCAACCCCTTTCCTGTAACCATTCTTAGTATATATCAGATATGATGAAAAATCAAGACAATAAATTGGATTTTATAAGATATAACTGATAAAAATACAATTTTCGACACGATTCAAAGATTTTTATTTTAAATATCAAGTACATCATTAATTTACAGAAATAGAGAAATTATAGAGAAATATAGGTTACCTTATTCTTCACAGGGAGCAAAAGCCCCTTTTATCCGGATATGCATGCAAGTGATTAAAAATGAGACGGAGGTTTTGCAAAGTGGAGATATGGTTAGAGGATGTCAACAAATTTTACGGTTCCAAGCAGGCCCTGAAGGAGATTAACCTGACAATTCCGCAGGGAATGTTCGGCTTGTTGGGAAGGAACGGGGCGGGAAAGACCACGCTGATGAAGGTGTTAGCCGCTCTGCTTCCGGCGGATGGCGGCGAGATTGATATATGCGGCGTGCCTGTTGGAAATGCGGGAAAGGTGCGGGAAATGACCGGGTATCTGCCCCAGGATTTTTCCATGTATGGAAATATGACGGTCTATGAGGCTATGGATTATTTAGGAGTGCTGTCCGGCCTTTCAAAAAAAGAGCGGAAGGAGAGAATCCCGGTTCTCTTAGAGCGGGTAAATTTGCAGAATAATCAAAGGACAAAGGTAAAGGCCATGTCCGGCGGGATGCGGAGAAGGTTAGGCATTGCGCAGGCAATTTTACATGATCCCAAGGTGCTGATTGTAGATGAACCAACAGCGGGATTAGATCCGGAAGAACGGGTGCGGTTCCGGAATCTGCTCTCCGAGATTGCAGGGGAGCGGATTGTCATTTTATCCACGCATATTGTCGGGGATATCGAGGCAACCTGTGAAAATATTGCCATAATGGACAGGGGAGAAATCGTATACAACGGGACGGTGTCAGAGCTGCTTTCTTTAGCCGAGGGCAATATTTATACGGCGGATATTTCCCGGATGGAGCTGCCCCAGGTAAAGAAACAATATGTGGTGACCGGCATGCTGACGCAGAGCGACCATGTGACGGTGCGGTTTTTGTTAAAAAATCCATTGCAGGAGGTGTTTGCCGGAGCAAAGGCGTGCGAGGTAAATGTGGAGGACGCCTATATGTATCTGATGTACCGGGAAAGGGGGGATGAGGCATGTTTTTCACCATGTTGAAAAAGGAGTGCGGGCAGTATTTAAAGAGCCCTGCCTATTATATTTTTCTGCTGTGTATGGTGGTAGATTACATCTCCCAGATGGGAACTTTTGAGGCGCCTTTAAAACCGCAGCCGAACATGGAGTATACCGGAACGGTGCGGAGCAGTGATGAGAAAAGCATTATGGAAAACGCCCTTCAGGAGATGCTTCAGGATTACGAAAATAACAGCTATACCACATATCCCATTGGATTTTACAAACAGGTGATTTTAGATGATGAGGAACAGGAGCAGGTAAAGGACTGCATTTTGCGGATAAGCGGAGTGACGGAACAGGAGCTTGATGAGATTTACAAAAAGATGAAGGCGGAGCTTGAAGAGATAAGCCAAAATGCGCAGGCAAAAGGCGTGGCCGTCCCCATGCCGGACTATGATATTTCTGTGCGGGAGGATATCTCCTTTGAGGAATTTAAAGAAGAGCTTAAGAAAATTGATAAACTGCTCGGAGGCGGCAGCAGCTACAGCGAAAAGAATCTGCAATTCTGTTATGTTCCCGCCACTTATGAGCAGGCAAAGCAGGAATATGACAGCATTTTAAATGAAGACAGAGTGACGAATGCGTATGCCAGACTGTTTTGCGACTATATGGGAATCCTGCTGGCTATTCTGCCGGTATTTCTTGCAGTCACCAGAGCGCTTCAGGACAGGAAGGCAAAGGCGGAACAGGTAATTTATATGCAAAAGGTAAGCTCGGCGTCAATCGTATTAAGCCGCTTTCTGGCGGCGGTGTTCGTGACGATTATTCCGGTTATCCTGCTTAGCTGTTCCACCTTGTTACAGGCGGTGTATTTTGCAAAGGGCATGGGCGTTAAGAGCGACCTGCTCGCTTTTGTAAAGCATATTGGATTCTGGCTGCTGCCAACAGCGCTTGTTTGTCTGTCCGTAGGATTTTTTCTGACGGAGCTTACCGACAGCGCAGTGGCGATACTGGTGCAGGGGGTATGGTGGTTTACGAGCCTGAATGCCGCGGGAAATCTGGTAGGTCATGTGGGCTGGAATTTAATGCCCCGGTTCAATGCGGTGGGAAGTAACTGGATTTATCAGCAGATAAGAGGGCAGCTTATGCGAAACCGCTGGCTTTACACCGGCGTTGCACTGCTTTTGGTATTTTTGACGGTTATTGTTTTTCAGCAGAAAAGGAAGGGGGTGTTTACCGGTGTGGGAACAATGCTTGGAAATCGCAAGGGTAAACAGGAGGCATAATCTTCTTCCCCACATAGCGGCGGCAGTGGTTTTGTGCCTGATGGCTCCGCTGCTTATGGGGGTGAAAAATCTGACCGAGCCCCAGGTGGCAAAGATTGCGGAATTTTATCTGAGTTTTCTCGGCGTGATTTTGTTTGTCCCTCTGTTTTTACCGGATTCAGACAGCAATATCCGGGATGTTGTCGCCTCTAAGAAATTCCCGATTACGGGGGTTCGGCTGATCCGGCTTTTACAGGCGGCGTTGTTTTTGCTGGTGATACTGGCTGTATTTTTTATCCTGCTGAAATATGGAGAAAATGAATTTCACTTCGGCAAATGTTATTATGCGGCAGCGGCCAACTGCATAGGCATGGGAGGGTTAGGGCTTTTGTTTTACAGCCTGATTGACAACATTGCCATTGCCTATATGATGCCTTTTCTCTATTACCTCATTTCCTTGGGCAACAGAAAGGCGTTGGGAAAGTTCTGGCTTATGGGCTTTAGCAATGGCAGTATGGACGGCAAAAAATATATTGCGGCGGCGGGGCTTTTGATGATGGTGGCCGCCCTCTTAATCCGGCGGGCGTCGAGGCGGTAAAACTTAAGAGAAATTTAAGAAAAATCTCAAGTTTGTTTTTGGGGAACATGATATAATATGAGCACTTAATGAGCGCGAAGCGCGAATTTAGTGCGAGTAATATCTGGCACCTTAGCGAGCGAAGCGAGTTTAGTTGCCATGATATAATATGAGCACTTAATGAGCACAAAGTGCGAATTTAGTGCGAGTAATATCTGGCACCTTAGCGAGCGAAGCGAGTTTAGTTGCCATGATATAATATGGGCACTTAATGAGCGCGAAGCGTGAATTTAGTCGACGCGGAGGATAGATATGGAAACGGTTTTAATTGTAGACGACAATAAAGATATCGTGTATTCCTTAGGAGAACTTTTGAAGTATGAAGGGTACAATGTGCTGAAGGCTTACGACGGCATGGAGGCCTTAGAGGTGTTAGAGGCAAATCAGGTGGATTTAATTCTATTGGATGTGATGATGCCGAGACTTAACGGTCTGTCGGCCCTGATGAAGGTCAGGGAAAAACACAGGATACCGGTTATCATTTTGTCTGCCAAGACGGAGGAAAGCGACAAGGTTTCCGGTCTGGTGTTAGGCGCAGATGATTATATCAGTAAGCCCTATAATCCGGCGGAGCTGACTGCCCGGGTAAAGGCGCAGCTTCGCCGTTATAACATCTGGGGCAGCGGAAAGCCGCCGGCAGACAGTGATACCGTGGTAAACGGTGGACTGGTGCTTGATAAAAAGCAGCGCATGGTGATCGCAGAGGGAGAGGAGATTAAACTGACGGCAAAGGAGTATAAGATTCTCAGCCTGCTGATGGAACATGCGGGACAGGTGTTTTCCGCAGAACAGATTTATGAAAATGTGTGGGACGAGCAGGCGGATTACGGCGTGGAGAATACGGTAATGGTACATATTCGGCATATCCGGGAAAAGATAGAGATTGATCCGAAAAATCCAAGATATGTAAAGGTGGTGTGGGGAATTGGTTACAAAATGGAAAAATACAATTAAAAGTATATTCCGTTTTGTAAAAGCAAAGCGGAAGCTTATTAAAAGCATATTGTTTTTGCTGTTGGGCAGCGCTTTTTTGTATAATCTGGTTTTTTACCGCAACTGGCACCCCACAGAGGAGGCATTGTTTTTCGGTGTTGTCGGCATTTCCCTGTTTGGAACGGGACTGCATGGCGCCCTTCGGGAGTATTTGCAAAATAAGTACAGAAACTGGCTGCCGGAGGGAGAGGATTTTTATGAAGTCTGGAAAGCGAAAGGCCGGGAGCAGCAAAAAAGCCTGTCTGTAATCAGCCTGATTCTGTTTCTGCTGTCTCTATGGTATTTTTCCTATCAGATGCATTCCTATAATGGCATGTGGTATGCCAATTATGCTTCCGGCTATCTGATGGTCATTTTTGTTTTCGTCAATTATATCATCGCGCAGAGGGTAATAACCGAATTTATGAAGGAGAAATTAGATTCCCATATGCTTTCCATGGCTAAGATGAACAAAAAAAGACTGGACGAGGCATTGGAGATGGAGCGGCGAAGCAGGGAGCAGGTATCCCGGAGCGACCAGCTTAAGGTAGACCTGATTACCAATGTGTCCCATGATTTAAAAACGCCCCTTACCTCTATGGTAGGCTACATTGAGCTGATGAAAAAAGAAGAATTAAATGATACGGTAAGAGACTATGTGGAGGTGATTTCTGACAAGGCGGCAAGGCTTAAGGAAATGGTGGAAAGCCTGTTTACCCTGGCTAAGGTCAGCAGCGGCAATGTGGAACTGAAAAAGGAGCAGATCGAGTTAAACCGCCTTATGGAGCAGGTGTTTGCAGATATGGCGGATAACATGGAGGAAAGCGGGCTGCATTTTGTGAAGCAGCTTACAAAAGAGGATACGGTTATCATTGCGGATAATCTGTATCTGTACCGGATTTGCCAGAATTTAATGGAGAATGCGCTGAAATATTCAGCGGCAGGCACCCGCGTATTTGTCAAAACCTATATAGAGGAAAAGGAAAACGGAGAAAAGACGCTGAATCTGGAATTTACCAATACGGCGGGATATCAGATGGATTTTGAAAAGGAAGATATTATGGAGCGTTTTGCCAGGGGAGATAAAGCCAGAACCAGTGACGGAAACGGGTTAGGGCTTGCCATTGTCAGCGCTTATGCAAGCGCCTTAGGCGGGGAGTTTGACATTCGGATTGACTGCGACCAGTTTAAGGCAATACTTACTTTTCCCGTGCATAAATTAATTTCCAATTAAGAAAAATATAAGAATACTTAAAAAATTTGACAGCAAAAAAATAAGAACTGTCCTTTACACTTACATATCGCAGACCGGTTTTGAAACGAAATCCGGCTGACAAAGTAAGCGGGACGGTGAATGAAATGCAACTAAAAAAAGATTACCGGGCAGATATATGGCGGCACATTCTGCTATCCGGTATCACAATGCTTCTCCTTCTTTTACCTGTGGGGAGCGGCAATCTTTTCGGTTCTGAGGGGGACTGGTACAGCCAGCATGTGGGAATTGCACAGAGTATAAGGCAGGCAGTGTTAAATACCGGTTCCCTGATTCCACAGTATATTCCTCTCGGAGCGGGAAGCAGTATCTACGATTTTTCCTATTATGGGCTTCTGCGCCCGGATGTGCTGATTTCCTGCCTTCTTCCTGAGCTTCCCATGAAATATATTATTTCCGCATATAGCGTTCTTGGGGTGATTGCCAGTGTCAATCTGTGTTATATCTGGCTGAAAAAGCAGGGCATGAGAAAATGGTTCGCCTTTGGCGGCGGGATTTTGCTTGCCTGTGCAGCTTGCTTTTATCAGGCTCATCACCAGATTATGTTTGTCAACTATATGCCCTTTTTGCTGTTGGCGCTGCTGGCTGCGGACCGGCTTTGTGAAAAAGGTAAGGGTGGTTTGCTGGTTATTTCCCTGTGCATGATTTACCTGCACAGCTTTTATTATTCGATTGCCTGTCTGGTGGTAATCGGTATCTATACAGTCCATAAAAATTCCCTGCATGGTGGCTGGAAACAGGTGGTTTCTTCTCTGGGAAAGCTGATTTTTCCGGTGGCGCTTTCCGTTGGCATGGCAATGGTTTTGCTTCTGCCTACAGGACTTGATATCCTGTCCTCCGGCAAGGACGGAGGAAGTTTTTCCATGGCGCCGCTTAAAATGGTGGATTTAAGCCTTGGGGGACTGCTCTACTCGCCCTATGGCTGCGGCATGACGCTGCTTACTCTTTACTGTCTGCTGTTATCCCTGCAAAACCGCCGCCGTCGGTTTTTATCCGCCACAGTGCTTTTTTGTCTTCTTTTTCCTGTGGTTTCTCTCATTTTAAACGGGTTTCTCTATGCCCGCGCTAAAATATTGATTCCCTTTGCACCATTGCTGGTACTAGAGACTGCTATGACCTTGCAGGAGTTATATGATAAAAAACAGGATGATTCTCTGCTTATCCTGCTGTTCAGCCTGACGCCGCTGTTATTTATGAAAAAGGAAATTTTGGTTTTTGCGGGGGCGGCAGACGCTTTGCTTCTCGCCGTATGGGTGTTCTTTAAAGGCTTTCAGGGAAGGTCAGGGAGAAAAAAACCGGCGGCCTTTGCCGTTATTTTTCTGATTCCTCTCTGCGTTGGCATGATTGTAAACGGGCATGAAACTTATATCGCCCTGTCAGATGAAAGACAGGAGCATTTTACCGGGGAACAGTTAGCCGCTTATGTGACAGATGCGGATTACCGCTTTGATGTGCTGTGTGACGGCTACACAAGCTGTAATGTGTGGCAGGGCGGCGTGGCGGGCAGGACGGCCATGTATTCCTCCATTACCAATAGCGCCTATGCCGGTTACTATTATGACACCATGCACAACCCAATCAGCTACAACAACCGGGTGGCGCTGGCTTCCGGACAGAACTGTCTGTTCCGTTACCTTATGGGAATGAAATATCTTATGACAAGGGAGGAGGCGGTTCCCGCCGGGTACGGCGTGATAGCAAAAAATGGGGATTATGTACTGGCAAAGTCTGAAGATGTGTTGCCGGTCTGCTATGGAACAACCGAGCTGATGGGAGAGAGCGCCTATGATAATCTGTCCTTTCCGGATAATTTAGAGGCGTTGTGCAGCCATGCTGTGGTAAAGGAGAAGGCGGCCCAGGTATTTTTGGAACAGCCGGCAGGTGAGAAGGCGCAGTCCCCTGGCCTCAAACTGCGGGAAAGCGAAAAAGCGCAGCGGCAAAATAAAGAAGATGGAAAATTCACTTCTCACATCAAAAGGGAAAATGCGGGTACCTTTTTTGTGGAAGCGGGCGGAGAAAGCTTGTTTGCTCCGGCAGGAAAAAAAGAAACCCGTACCTTACATCTCGCAAAACCCCTGTCAGACCAAATCCTGTTATTAAGCTTTGAAGTAACGAGCAACGACGGAAAGGCAGTGGTGATTGATATAAACGGTGTTCGCAATAAGCTGTCCTCTGTGGCGGCGCCCTACCCGAACGGTAACCACAATTTTATCTATATATTGGAAGAAGAAAAACTTAAAGAACTGAAACTGGAATTTTCCGGGGGAAATTATGAGATTCATCAGGTCAGATTATATACGGTAAAAAAAGAGGCCATGCGCCATTCCCAAATTATAGCGGTAGCATCGATAAAGGAAATGCCCGAAGATGGTAAAAATGTATATTGGGGAAGAATTGATATGCCGAAATCTGGTTATTTCATTACCTCTTATCCCTATCGGAAGGGTTATGCGGTTTCTGTAGACGGGGAAAAGATAGAGCCGGAAATGGTAAATACCGCCTTTGTGGGGTTTCCCTTATCTGCGGGAAAGCATATGGTAAAAATCCGTTTTGAGGCGCCCGGCTATAGACCGGGACTGTGCGTCAGCCTGGTCTGCCTTGCAGTCTTTGGATTTTGGCAGCTTCGGCAGAGAATAAGGCGCAGCAAGTCATGATTTTTTATGACGGCGCACAGCCTCAGACAAGAGAAATTCAATCTGTCCGTTGATGGAACGGAAGTCTTCATCAGCCCAGCGGGCCAGGTCATTCCACAGGGAAGGAGAAAGGCGGAGAAGCACCTGCTTCTTGGCCTTTTCCTTATCGCGGACAGTCTTTTCCCGATTCTTAATATCCTGTTCTAAAGCCTTAACCTGCTCCAGACGCTTTTGTAATTCCATTTCTTTTTTGGATAAATCTTTTTCGGTCATACAATCTGCCTTCCTGTGGTTAGTAAATAAAAAATATTATAATATAAGTTTATAGAATGTTCCAGCTTAATATATGGAGCCGCTGTTTACAATGGGCTGCGCCTCCTTGTTGCCGCAAAGGACCACTAAGAGATTGCTCACCATGGCTGCCTTGCGCTCGTCGTCTAACAGGACAATTTCATCATCATTGAGCTGCTTGATTGCCATATCCACCATGCCGACAGCGCCCTCCACGATTTTCTTGCGGGCTGCGATTACAGCGGCGGCCTGTTGCTTTTGCAGCATGGCAGCGGCAATTTCTTCTGCATAGGAAAGGTGGGTAATCCGCACCTCCTCCACTTCGATACCGGCGTCTGCAACCCGGAGTTGCAGTTCGTCCCGCATGGATTCGGCAATTTCCTGACTGCTGCCCCGCAGGGTTTTCTCGTCTGCCTCCTCCGACTCATCCTCATCTAATAAATCATAGGGATATAAGCGGGTAATTTTCCGGATGGTGGAGTCGCACTGAATGGATAAGTAGGTCTGATAGTTTTCCACATTAAATACGGCTTTGGTCGGGTCCGTCACCTTCCAGATGACAATGGCGCCGATGATAATGGGATTACCCAGCACATCATTTACCTTCTGCCGCCCATTGTCCAATGTCATGGTCTTAAGGGAAACTTTCTTTTTTATATTCAAGTCGATAGTAACAGCAGTTTGCGTTTCCTGAAGATTGCTCTTTGCGTTGCTTTCCTTTTGCGGATTGGAAGGGGCTACAGCGCCGGCGAAGGGATTGGTAAAGTAAAATCCCGGTTTCTTAATCGTGCCGTAGTAGCTGCCGAACAAAGTCATAACCATAGCTTCATTGGGGTTGATTACATGGAACCCGCCGCAGAAAATACAGCAGACAATAAATAAGATACAACCCAAAATAATGCCGCAGGCCGCAGCAGCGCCCGAATGTTCTGACAGACTGACTCCGACTATGAAGATTGCTATGGATGCGATGAAACCTAAGATTGTGACAAACAGCATAATAAAGCCTGATTGGGAAGTGATTTCTTTTTCTTCGATTTGTTTTTTCGTTTCTTTCATACTCTCCTCCTGTTCTTGTACGGAATGTACAAAGTGATATTAAAATGATATCATTATAATATAACCATAGCAAAAGGTTGTCAATATTTTTTTGAAAAATAACTTCGGAGGGATGTAACTGTTGCAAAACTTGCAACAGTTCAAAAAGAGGAGATAGATTCTCTATAGCAGTGAAAAACCCTGGCGAAGAATGGCGTTCCAGTTGCTTTTTTGGAAAAGGAAGCGGACAACAATAACCAGATTTTTCTCTTCTGAAATTGTATAAAAGGCAAGATAGCCATTTACAATGATAAAACGAATCCCCCATGAGGCAAGAACAGGATCATCCACTAATCGGAATTTCTCAGGAAAATCAGAAAGTGAATTAATTTGTTTTTCAGCTTCATCAAGTAAGTCGTCAGCAGCCTTTGGGTTTTTTAACACAAATTCAATGTGGTCTGTGGCACGAATTAAGTCTCTTTCAGCGGCTGCCGTGATGTGGATATTGTAACTCATCGCTTGCGTTTCTCCCTGATAGATGACATTGCTTCAGAGAATGGACGGGTATTGCCCCCGGCAATATCATCAAGTCCCTCTTTTATCAGACCATATAGTTCGAAGCGGCTGGTCATTTCTTCATAGGCTTCAATGCTCATAACAGCAAGGTCACCTTTACCATTTTTAGTGATGAAAACCGGCTCGGTATAAGTGTGGCAGAATGTAGAGATTTCATTGTAGTTATTTCTAAGCTCTGCACTGGATTTGATTGTTGGCATATGAAACACCTCCTTTGATAACAAAATTATACACAAATTTTGTTATATGGTCAATGGGAATGTGTTAGTAGTATAAGTCAGATTTAATATTATTATTTGATTGGCTTCCTTTTGGGGAGCAATCTGCGTGCCAGCGAGTTGGTGCACAAAAATTGTCTGAAAACTTTAGCACTCACCACTTGACAGTGCTAACAAACTATGCTAATCTATGGGTAGTTACCGAAAAACTCAACATACTACTTATATACACATGGAGTGGCAATGTGAAATATGCATGAAAGGTGGGACTATTATGAATGCAGAAAAATTTACGAAAAAATCTTTAGAGGTCGTAGAGAATTGCGAAAAGCTCGCCTACGAATACAACAATCAGGAAATCGACCAGGAGCACATTTTATACAGCCTGATCACTGTTGAGGACAGCCTGATTGCCAAGCTGATTGAGAAAATGGATATTGATTTGGAGCATTTTTCCAAGGAGGCGGAGAAAATGGTGGCGTACCGCCCGAAGGTTTCCGGCGGCAATCTGTTTACCAGCTCTGATTTTCAGAAAACCTTCGTCCATGCGGAAAAGGAAGCCAAGCAGATGAAGGACGACTACATTTCCGTAGAGCACATTTTCCTTGCCCTGTTGAAATATCCCAATAAGGCGTTAAAGGGGTTGTTTATGGGCTACGGCATTACCTCCGAGCGGTTCTTAAAGGCGCTGGCTGAAGTGCGGGGCAATCAGCGCGTGGAAAGCGATAACCCGGAGGCTGTCTATGACAGCCTGGAAAAATACGGCTATGATCTGGTAAAGCGGGCCAGAGAGCAGAAGTTAGATCCGGTAATCGGCAGGGATGCGGAGATTCGGAACATTATCCGCATTTTGTCCAGAAAGACCAAGAACAATCCGGTGTTAATCGGGGAACCCGGCGTGGGCAAGACCGCGGCGGTAGAAGGGCTGGCCCAGCGGATTGTGCGGGGAGATGTGCCGGAGGGACTTAAGGATAAGCAGATTTTTGCGCTGGATATGGGCGCTTTGGTTGCAGGGGCAAAATACCGGGGCGAATTTGAGGAGCGTCTGAAGGCGGTTTTGGACGAGGTGAAAAATTCCGAGGGCGAGATTATTTTGTTCATCGACGAGCTGCACACTATTGTAGGCGCCGGCAAGACAGACGGCGCATTGGATGCCGGCAATATGTTAAAGCCGATGTTAGCCAGAGGGGAGCTGCACTGTATCGGCGCAACCACTTTGGATGAATACCGGAAATATATTGAGACCGATGCGGCCTTAGAGCGGCGGTTCCAGCCGGTTACGGTGGATGAACCTAGTGTGGAGGACACCATTTCCATTTTAAGGGGACTGAAAAACCGCTATGAGGTGTACCATGGCGTAAAGATTACGGACAGCGCCATTGTGGCGGCGGCCACGCTTTCTAACCGTTATATTACGGACCGGTTCCTGCCGGATAAGGCGATTGACTTAGTCGACGAGGCCTGCGCCCTGATCAAGACAGAACTCGATTCCATGCCGGTGGAGTTAGACGAAATCAGCCGCCGGATGATGCAGTTAGAGATTGAGGAGGCGGCGCTGAAAAATGAGGAGGACCGCTTGAGCAAGGAACGGCTTGTCAAATTGCAGGAGGAATTAGGAGAACTGCGGGAAAAATTTGCCGCAATGAAGGCGGACTGGGATAATGAAAAAATGGGCGTTGACAAGGTGCGGGTAGTCAAGGAGCAGATAGAGCAGGTGAACAATGAGATACAGATTGCCCAGCGGGATTACGATTTGAATAAGGCGGCGGAATTGCAGTACGGCAAGCTGCCGGAGCTGCAAAAGCAGTTGTCGGAGTTAGAGGCGAAAGAGGGCAGCAAAGAGAAAAGTCTGGTGCATGAAAATGTTTCCGAGGAGGAGATTGCAGGCATTGTTTCCAAGTGGACGGGGATTCCGGTTTCCAAGCTGACCGAAGGGGAACGCAATAAGACACTGCATTTGTCCGAGGCGCTGCACCAGCGGGTAGTGGGCCAGGATGAGGCTGTGGAGTTAGTATCCGATTCTATTATCCGTTCAAGGGCGGGCGTAAAAGATCCCTCCAAGCCCATTGGTTCCTTCCTGTTTTTAGGGCCTACCGGCGTAGGCAAGACGGAGCTTGCCAAGACGCTGGCGCAGGCGTTGTTTGACAATGAGGCCAGCATGGTCCGTATTGATATGAGTGAATATATGGAGAAACATTCTGTGGCAAGACTGATTGGAGCGCCTCCGGGATATGTGGGATATGACGAGGGAGGACAGCTTACCGAGGCAGTCCGGAGAAAGCCCTATTCCGTCGTCCTCTTTGATGAGATTGAAAAAGCCCACCCGGATGTATTTAATGTGCTGTTACAGGTGTTAGACGACGGACGGATTACGGATTCCAAAGGGAAAACCGTTGACTTTAAAAATACCATTCTGATTATGACCTCCAATATCGGTTCCGCTTCCTTGCTAGAGGGCATTGATGAAAATGGAGATATTAAACCGGAGGCAGAGCAGCAGGTGCTTGATGAGTTAAAGCTGCATTTCCGTCCGGAGTTTTTAAACCGCTTGGATGAGACCATTTTATTTAAACCGTTGACGAAGGATAATATTGGCAGTATTATTGATTTGATGGTTGTGGATTTGAACCGGCTTTTGGAAGAAAAGGAGCTTAAGCTGGTAATCAGTGACAAAGCCAGAGATTATATTATGGAGCATGGCTATGATCCGGTATATGGGGCAAGACCGCTTAAGCGGTATCTTCAGAAAAATGTGGATACTCTGGTGGCGAAGCTGATTCTTGCCGGAGATGTGGGCGTGCAGGAGGAGATTGTCATTGATGCGGTGGACGGAAAGCTGACGGCACAACATCGCAAGTCTTAATGTTGCCAGCGTAAAGTTTTTGTAGGAAAATAAAATTGAGAAGAGGATGCCAGATTGTATTAACGTTAATAAAAATTGACAAAAGTACTCTCGATGTTTATAATAATTAACGATATATAGAATTGAAATTATATGAAACGAGAGGCGAATGAGATGAGCAAAAGGTCCGTAGTACTGCTGCCGCAGACAGAACAGATTTTGGAACAAATGGGCGAGCAGATTAAACTGGCCCGGCTGCGCAGAAGGTTGTCTGTGGATTTGGTTGCCGAGAGGGCGGGTATCAGCAGGACCACATTGTGGTCTGTAGAAAAGGGTTCTCCATCGGTTGCTGTGGGGATATATGCCGCTGTGCTGCATGCATTGAATAATATGGATAAAGACCTGTTGTTAGTGGCAAAGGATGATGAACTGGGAAGAAAATTGCAGGATTTGGAATTGCCGGTCCGGCGGCGGGCACCTAAACGAGAAAAATAGGGGAGAGGAGAAAGAAAATGCAGGAAGTGGACACCTTATATGAAGAAGTAAAAGCGGCGATGGATAGACATGAGCTGAAGGTATATTATCAGCCAAAGTACAATGCCCTGACCAACCAGCTAAAGGGCGCAGAAGCGCTGGTGCGTTGGATAAAGGCGGACGGAACTATGGTAATGCCGGGCAGTTTTATCCCTCAGTTAGAGCAGGGAAAGGGAATTGTGGAACTGGACTGGTATATGTTAAATGAGGTCTGCGCCTTTCTGAAGGAGCAGGCGGATAAGGGAATCCATAGTGTTCCTGTGGCTGTGAATTTTTCCCGTATGCATATATATGAAGAGGATTATGTGGAAAGGCTGTGCCGGACGGTGGACCAGTATGGCGTTCCCCATAAGTTGATCGAGGTGGAGATTACCGAGTCGGCGTTAGTGGACCAGTCAGACCGGATTGCGGAGCATATCAGCGGTATCCGGGAGGCAGGCTTTTGCGTTGCTATTGACGACTTTGGAAGCGGGCTGTCTTCCTTAAGTTTTGTCAAGGATATTCCTGTAGATGTGTTAAAGATTGATAAATCCCTTTTGAGCCGGAACTGTGAAGATGAAAAGGAACGGATTGTGTTAGAGAGTATCTTTAACTTTGCCCACCGACTGAAGCTGACTACAGTGGCGGAGGGAGTGGAGACCAGAGAGCAGTTAGGATTTCTGCGTACCTGCGACTGTAAGCTGATACAGGGCTTTCTCTTTGCCAAGCCTATGGCGGAGCAGGATTTCATGGAAATTTGCAGGAACCGGGAGGAGGCAGAGGAGACGGAGGACATATTGCTCACCCAGGCGCCTTCGAGCGCCACCAATCTGCTGCTTGAAGCGGTATTTACCAGATTTCCGCTGGTAATCTTTGCCAACCTGACGAGAAACAGCTTTTATATGATGGCTTATGAGAATTTCACCAGCCGGACCTGCCCTTCCACCGGCGTCTTTGATGAACTGATTCAGCATGGCGCTTCCACCATGCACCCGGAGGACAGGGAATTGTTCCGCAGCACATTTACGATTTCCAATCTAATGGACGCCTATAACCGGGGAGAAAAGTCGGTCAGCGTGGTGACAAGGCAGATGGGAGACGACGGAGTATACAGAAGGGTGGAGACGACGGACTATTTCGTGAAGAATCCTTCTGTGGATGATGTGTTGGTGATTGCGCTGTGCCAGAATTTGGATTAAGATTCCATAGCAAAATGAGGAAGTATGGACGGAGATGATGTTTATGAGAGTTCTTGTGATTCCTGATATTCATCTGAAAACATGGATATTTGATCAGGCAGAAAATATCATGAACGCCGGGAAAGCTGACAGTGCAGTGTGTCTGATGGATATACCAGATGACTGGAATATGGAATTTCAAGTGAAGCGTTACAAGGAGACATTTGACCGAGCAATAGAATATGCTAATACTTACCCGGAAACGCTGTGGTGCTATGGCAATCATGATATCAGCTATCTGTGGGGAAGACTTGAAACAGGATATTCGCCATACGCAGAAAGAACGGTTATCTCTAAGTTGGAACAACTGGCGAATATACTTTGCAATCCATCGCAGATTAATATTATACATAGAATAGATAATGTGCTGTTTTCGCATGGCGGACTTACAAACGAATTTGTAAAATGGCTTGATGAAGACCTGTTTGAAGCTGATATAGATGATGTGGTAGCAGTGGTAAATGGAGCACCACAGGATTATCTCTGGAATGATCTCTCCCCGCTGTGGCTCAGACCGCAGAATGTGGATGTAGATACTTTCAGAAATGATATCTATCATCAAGTAGTGGGACATACTCCTGTGGAAAGAATATTTGAAAAGAATGGAATTATTTCAACAGATGTGTTTTCAACCTATCGTGACGGTCGTCAAATTGGAGAATCTGCGATGATTATAATTGATACGGAAACCGGAAAGTATGAGAAGGTTCAAGTGTAATAAAATATAGTTGTTAAGAAAGTAAGTAAAACCCCCTTCAAAGAGATTTTAAAAAACTTATCAGATTTGCATATTGGGCGGCGTCTAATTTTGACGCCGCTTCTAAAAGTTCTAACTGATTTTCATTTAAAAGTACAGTGTTATCATTATTTTCCAAAAAGAATTGAGACAAAGTGATTCCAAATGCATCGCAGATTTTTGTCAGTGATGGAATGGACGGAAGAATATCCTTTCGATACCATGATGAAATGGTGGACTGGGTAAGTCCGGATTTCTCTGCCAATTGATACTCGCTCCAATGGCGTTCCAATCGCATTTGTGTGATTTTATCTAAAATCCTATTCAAATCATTCACCCCAATCTTTATATTTATGCGTTAATTATACTAAAAATATTCGTTGCAAAATAATTCGTATAATCGTATAATTATAACGATAATATTAATTATCAACTTTTTTAAGATTTAAATACATTAACGATAACTGGATATGGAGAATAGAGATATGGAAAGACTTGAGGTAAATTCAATCGAACTATTCATAGGGGAAACTTTAAAGCTCAGAGCAAAGGCATACGCTGATAAAGACAAGAAAATGATTCAATGGAATACCAGTGATAAGGCTGTGGCAACGGTCAAAGACGGTTTGGTTACAGGCATAGGGGAGGGAAAAGCAGTAATAACGGCCTTGGCGGAGGACGAAAGCGAGGTATTAGGCGGCTGCCTGGTTACAGTTACAAAAAGGCAGCCGAAGAGAATAAAAGAGTCGGCCCGGCCTATTCAGGAAAAAAAGGAAGTTAAGCCGAAGGAAAAAGAGTCGGCTCAAGCCCTTCAGGAGAAAAAGGAAGTTGTGCCGGAAGAAAAAGTAGCGGCCCAAGCCCTTCAGGGGAAAAAGGAAGTTGTGCCGGAGGAAAAAGTAGCGGCCCAACTCCTTCAGGAGAAAAAGGCAGTTATGCCGGAGAAAAAAGAGTCAGCCCAATCCATCCACGAGAAGAGTCCGGATAGCCCAGAGGAATTTATCCGGATTGAAGAATCGGGTTGCTTTGGCATATACAAATTCAAGAAAACGAACAACCGCATAAAAGGAGTGGCTTTCGTGGAACTGATAAACACTGAGAAAACCGACATCATCATTCCCGCCGCCATCTGCATAGACGGACAGACATACCCGGTAACAGAACTGGCGCCAAAGGCGTTTAAGGATAATCAGGAAGTAAAATCTGTCATTATAGGAAGAAATGTAAAAAAGGTTGGCAGGGAGGCGTTTTGCGACTGCATAAATTTGAAAAAAATAACCATAAAAGGTACCGCACTGAAAAGCATAGGAAAAAATGCAGTAAAAAACATTGATAAGAAAGCGACAATTAAATGTCCGGAGGAGCAGATAGAAAAATACAAAGAACTCTTTAAGGGCAGTACCGGATACAAAAAGACGATGAAAATTAAGAAATAAATCGGAAAGTTTTGTGCCTTCGCCCTATCAAAGCCTGATTTACAGCCACTTGCCCGCTTGCTCGCGCAGTTGACAATCATTTTATCCTTTGTTATAATTCTTATATCTATGAGTGTTGACAAGATGATTTTTATAAATACAAGGTGATATAGGATTATGATAGGAGGTATATCGTGAAAAAGAATGTAATATTCGGTTTGGCACTGGCGGCTGTGGGAACGGTTGGTATGATGATACCGGTTTTTGACAGCCAGGCGGAGATTTTGGATGATTCTACGGTTGGAATTACCTATGCCTTAGACGCATATGTGGACAGCCTGCAGATAAAAGAGATTAAGGAAGAAGATGTGGTTCCGGAGGAAGAAGCGCCTACCTGCAAATATCCGGAGTTTGAGGGCAAATGCCTTGCCTATGTGGAGGAGGCAGTGAATGTCCGGAAGGAGCCGGATGAGGAGTCTGAGCGTGTGGGCAGCCTGCCGGTTCATGGTATTGCTTTGGTAGTGGAGAAGGGTGATACATGGACTAAGATTGAGTCAGGCATTACCATGGGTTATGTAAGGAATGATTTTTTACTGTTTGGTGATGCGGCGGGAGCTTATGCGGAGGAGACCTGTCCTAAGGTGGCAAAGGTCAATACCACTACCCTGTATGTCCGCGCCGGTCAGGACGAGAGTTCGGATTGTCTGACTATGATTCCGGAAGGGGAGTCATATGAAGTAATTCCAAGGGATGATGATGTAGAGGGTTGGACATATATTAAAGTGGATTCTGATATTGAGGGTTATGTATCCTCTGATTATGTTGATATATCCTATGGATTTTCCCATGCAATCTCTGTGGCAGAGGAAGAGGAGATTCGCAAGCGGGAAGAGGAAGCGGAGCAGGCAAGGTTAGCGGAGATGACCAGCAGCAGACGGCAGGAGGTTGTAAACTACGCCCTGCAGTTTGTGGGAAATCCTTATGTATATGGCGGAACCAGTTTAACTAACGGAACCGATTGTTCAGGATTTACTATGAGCGTATATGCGCATTTTGGTTACAGTATTCCGAGAACGGCAGCGGCTCAGCAGCAGGGATTAACGAATGTAAGTCTGGATTCTATCCAGCCGGGAGATTTGTTGTTCTATAAGGGCAACGGCGGCTCTATCGGCCATGTGACCATGTACATTGGCGGCGGCCAGGTGGTTCATGCCAGCAGTTCGACAACGGGAATCATTATTTCCAATATTGGATATCGTACGCCATGTGCAGCGGCAAGAATTATCTGGGATTGATTTTATAATAGGCATAAATAATTAAATAGGATTGTTGCACTGAATAAGTACCAAGAGTCATATTAAATTTAATTTTATGCAAAAATGTCAGAGTAAAGTTTTTGTAGGAAAATCAAACAGACAAAAAAAAGAAAGCATCGACTTTGTGTTAAAATAGAGTTTGCGAAAACAAAATCAACATAAAGGAAGGTGCTTTTTTTGCGAATGATAAATTACTAGTTGGGCCAACATAATTAGTTTAGAAAATACTGAATGGAGGAATAACAATAAATGAGTGAAAATAAAACCCTTAGAGAAATGCTGAAAGTGGAATCGCTACTGATGTTATTATATTCCATAAGCAGTTTTATCATATTAATTTTTTTCTGGAATTATACAATTAAAGAAGACAGTATAATATATCGAAAAGAAATTATACTATGGTTTGTTATGTTGGCTGTTTTTGTGATTTTAATATTATTGTTATATTGTTTTAAAAAGAATACTTCTATCATTTTTCTTAAAGTATCGACTGCACAGATTATTCTCATTTCTATTATGTTACTGCGTTTATTATTAGCCGGATATTATAAACTTCATGGAAAAGCAGGACTCAAAATTATTTTAATATATGCAATAGTCGCATTTATTTTATTTGTATTATGTAGAGATTATCATAAAAAACTTCCCTCAGAAGAAGAGTTGAACAAAAAAGAAAAACCGAAAGTACAAAGGGGATCAACTTATTTGGCTTCTGCGCTTGTAATTGCAATAGCGAGGTCTCTTAGCATGGAAGAACAACAGGCAGTTAATACGGTTGTTTCCTTAGTTATTGTTTGTGGCTGGTTGGCTTATGCATGGCTCATATTGGAATTAAAAAAAAGATATTTTGATACTTTTGAATTAAAGGGGAGTGCGGATGAGAAAATATTATAATATTATGGTACTGACTGCTATTGTTTTGGTCTTTTTTATATGTGGTATTGTGTGCTTTCGAAATCATGAAAAAAATGATACATTAGATGCAAGCAGACAGATAGAGTCGTTTGTGCAAAATAAACACGAGTGGAGTGATATGTATAATGAATATTTCCTGACGGTAGCAGATATTAATCAGGATGGAAAATGGGAATTAATTGTGGATTCTATACAGGGCACCGGAAAATTTGCAAATAACGATTACTTTATTATTGATAAATCGAAAACGGTAATAAAATTGGATAAGGCTGATAAATTTGGTGCGTATTTGAGTTCATATTATGAGTCAAAAGAAGGTCTGGTATCCGTTCCTGTATATTTTGATGAGAATAAAAATGTGTATTATTCTATTCAGGGAACCGGATATAGAGATGACACTGCCACTTTTGTGAACAGTATTGTAAGTATTTGGCTGGAAAATAATAAAGTAGAAGAGGAAACTCTGGCAAATAAAATTTGCAGGGAAAGCGAAGAAGGAAACAGTGTAATTACATATAAAAATGTTCAGGGGAAAAAACTGACGAAACAGGAATTTGAAACCATAGCAAAACAGCGGTATCAGGGCTTGACAAAAATGCAAATGAAATGGAAGTGGCAGAAAGTAAAAGCAGAACAGATAGCAGATATGTCGGATAAGCAGTTGACAGATTTATTAATAGATTCCTGCGAAAATTTTAAAATTGTTTCGGATGAAGAGGGATAAAAAATATAGTTATACTAAGCGGATCATAAATGCTTTAAGATTGGACGGGAGTAATAACAAATATTTTAAAGGAGTCGGATATGGAAAAAAATATTAATTCTATAAGACTGATGAAAATAAATAGCGTATTGGTACTCATAGCAATTTTTTGTCCAATTTTAATTCTGGGCAGTATATTGTGCCGGAAGGATTACAATCTAAATATAGTGATTTTGAGAACAATCACTTACATTTCCATATCTGTATTGATTTTCCGGTTGTTTAAAAGCCGTTTTCAAAAAATAATCACTGAGGAATGTGATTATGAGGCAAATAAGCAATTTTTAAATACAGTGATGAAAAAGGAACCCAGAAAGGAGTTAGTGATAAATCAAATTAATTTTGTTGTTACATATTTGATGTGTGGAATGTATGCGGAAGCGGAACCAATTTTAAATAAATTAAACGAAAAGATGGAGAACCTGAAAGCAAAAACATATATGCAGATATACATTCTGAATTTAATATATTTTGCGGAATGCGGTGATGCGGCAGGCTGGCAAAATTTTGCGGATAGTCAAAACAGTTTTCAGAAGCATTTTCAAAAATTGCGGAAAAAGGATCAGGTTGCTTTTTCAGAGATTATTGAAATACGAAGTGAAATTCTAAAAAATAATTGGGAAAAGGTTATTTCTCTTATAGAGAAAACGCAGGTTACAAATGAGGCAAATAAAGTCGTGCTTTCCTACTGGTATGCAAAGGCAAAAAAGGAAACAGGGAATCAGGACGAGGCGGCTCGGCATTTTGCCTATGTCCTGTCCCATGGGCAGCATACGATATACGCAGTTCGGGCGCAGGAAGAAATAGAAATGGAAGTATCGGAGGAACAATCTGTTATCAGGAAAAAACCGAAGCGCCGTAATAAAGTGGTGTATTGTATTAGTATTTTGTTTCTTGTATTGTCGTTAGCATCTTGGATATATATTGTACATTTTAATACAAGTACAGAAGATGTCTTAAAAAAGTATAATTTCATGGTAAATCAGAATCAACTGGAACGAATCTACTCAGAAAAATTTGATGGATATGTATATGAAATTTTTGTGGACCCGAAGCAGCGCAGTAACATTCTTGAAAGACTTTTTGGAAAGGATATCTTTTATTCTTGTGTTTTTAAAAAACAGGGGAAATATTACAGATTATTGGAGTGCTATCGGAGAGATGTTACCCGGATGGAACCATTTCGAAATTATTATCTATATATGGACGCAGAGGAAATGAAAGAAACGGATATATCTTTCACAGAATCTTATATAAAGGATTTTATGGAGGGTTTGGGAAAACTCAGCGAAAAGGAAGGCTATACATTTCCAACTATAGGAGTACATAATCAGGAAATAGTTGCAAATATCGAGGTGCAGGGAGAATTGCCTCAAGTTGAATGTGTTGAAATTAAAGGAAGCAAATGGTATATATGGAAATATCGTAATATAAATTATACGGATGTAAATACGGCTGATTTTATATATAAAGAATAAATAGATGTTATGCTCCCGTAGAACCAAATCCCCCTTCGCCTCGGACCGTATCGCTTAATTGTTCCGTCTCCTCAAAATGCGCAGTCAGATATGGCGTGATGACAAGCTGCGCAATCCGTTCCTTAGGCTCAATGGAAACAGGGGCGTTGCTGTGGTTATGCAAGGCCACCATAATTTCACCCCGGTAATCCGCATCCACTACCCCGACCTTATTGGCGGGAGCAAGCCCTTTCTTGGAGGCCAGACCGCTTCGGGCATAGATAAGCCCTGCATATCCGGCAGGGATTTCCATGGCAAGACCGGTAGGGATTAACTTAGTCTCTCCCGGCGCAAAGGTCTCTGTCTGTTCGATGCAGGCGGATAAATCCGCACCGGCGGCATATTCGGAGCCGTAGGTGGGAAGGACTGCGTTGCTATGAAGTTTCTTGACTGCTATCTTGGCATTTATCATTGGTTTACCTCTTTCTCTGTATGCAGGCATAATACAGGTGATGGAACATCTTGCAATGCCTGGCTCATATCATATGTACATTAGTAGATGGAAAAATCATGGGTATCATCCCAGAGGATAACTTTGTTCTCCTTAAGGGAATCCGGCACTTTGATGATGCGCTGGTTAGAGGAGCCCCTAAACCGCAGGGAAAGGTCTTTTTTGGCCTCGATAAATTCCCCGTCCACCAGAACATCAATTAAGGAAATCATTTCATAGGTCTCCGGCCATTTTTTGGCCATGTCTCCCAAGATATCCTTCTCATAATCGTAACCGGAATAGCACCAGATATCCTTGGTGGGAAACTGCTGCTTAATCTCCTGCAACAGGGGCAGAAGACCTAACTGGTTCTTGTATTCAAAAGGTTCTCCGCCCAACAGGGAAAAGCCATGGATATAGGAAGGCTGTAACGCCTCTAAAATCTCATTGATGACGTCGCTGTCAAAGGGCTTTCCACTGTTGAAGTCCCATGTCTCCGGATTAAAGCAGCCGGGACAGTGGTGGGTGCAGCCGCTGACAAACAGGCTGACCCGGACGCCGGGGCCGTTGGCAATATCGTGTTTCTTAATTGCACTGTAGTTCATATATTACTCCTATCCTTTACAGGTGCAGAACCCTTGCTTTAATCTCTTTGGTCTTGCCCACATTCCAGAAGTTCTCTCCGAGATATCCGCAGGTCCGTCTGGTCACATTCATCTTGGCGTGATCCTTGTTGCCGCATTGCGGACATTCCCATTCGTTGTCGTCATTAATCATAATCTCTCCGTCATAGCCGCAGACATGGCAGTAATCAGACTTGGTGTTAAACTCCGCGTATTGGATATTGTCATAGATGAACCGGACAACCTCTGCCAGTGCGTCTAAGTTATTCCGCATATTTGGAATCTCCACATAGGAGATGGCGCCGCCGGAAGAAATCTTCTGGAACTGGCTCTCAAAACGGAATTTGCTGAAAGCGTCAATGCTTTCCCGGACGTCTACATGGTAGGAGTTGGTGTAATATCCCTTATCCGTAACATCAGGAATACTGCCGAACCGCTCTAAATCAATTCGCGCAAAACGGTAGCACAGGGATTCAGCCGGACTTCCGTAAAGGCCGAATCCGATTCCGGTCTCCGCCTTCCATTTGTCGGTTGCCGCCCGCAGACGGTTCATTACCCGAAGGGCAAAATCCTGACCGTTGGGATCCGTATGGCTGCATCCCTTCATCAGCTTGGTAACTTCGTAAAGACCGATATATCCTAAGGAAATGGTAGAATAGCCGTCAAGCAGTAACTTGTCAATCGGCTCGCCCTTTTCCAGTCTTGCAATCGCGCCGTACTGCCAGTGTACAGGACTAACGTCAGATGTGGTTCCCATCAGCGCATTGTGGCGGCACATCAGCGCCTCGTAGCACAACTCCAAACGCTCCTCTAATAAATCCCAGAATTTCTCCTCGTCTCCGGCGGCAAGAATACCAATCTGCGGCAGGTTCAGGCTTACTACGCCCTGGTTGAAACGCCCCTCAAACTTGTAGTTGCCGTTCTCGTCCTTCCATGGGGTTAAAAAGCTTCGGCAGCCCATGCAGGAGAATACATTGCCTTCATAGTTCTCACGCATTTTCTTGGCGGAGATATAGTCCGGATACAGGCGCTTTGCGGAGCATTTCACAGCAAGCTCCGTAATGTAATCGTATTCGCCGCCCTTTAAGCAGTTGTGCTCGTCAAGAACATAGATTAACTTTGGAAACGCCGGAGTTACATACACGCCCTTTTCATTCTTGATTCCCTCTAACCGCTGGCGGAGAATCTCCTCGATAATCATGGCGTTCTCTTTGATATATTCGTCGTCCTTATCCAGATTCAGGAACAGGGTGACAAAGGGGGACTGGCCGTTGGTAGTCATCAGCGTGTTAATCTGGTACTGAATGGTCTGGACGCCGGAACGAAGCTCATCCTGCAAGCGTTCTTTAACCAATTCTTCAATGACGTCCTCGGACACCCGGTCGCCAAATTCGGCGGTTATCTTTGTCTTAAATTTGTTGTAGGACTTGCGCAGGTATTTGCCCAAATGGCGCACATCAACAGACTGTCCGCCGTACTGGCTGCTGGCAACAGCTGCAATGACCTGCGTCATAACTGTACAGGCAACCTGAAAGCTCTTGGGGCTCTCGATCAGCTTGCCGTTCATAACCGTTCCGTTATCTAACATATCCCCTATATTAATCAGGCAGCAGTTGAAAATAGGCTGTAAAAAATAGTCTGCGTCGTGGAAATGCAGAACGCCCTCCTCGTGCGCCTTGGAAATCTTCTCCGGCAGCAGGATTCGCTTGGTTAAATCCTTGGATACCTCGCCGGCAATCAGATCCCGCTGGGTGGACGCTACAGTGGCGTTCTTGTTGGAATTTTCTTCCATAACATCTTTGTTGCGGTTCTGTATCAGGCTCAAAATCGAATCATCGGTAGTGTTTGCGCGCCGTACCAGTTCTCTGGAATAGCGGTATATGATATAAGTCTTGGCAAGAACAAATTTCTTCTCGTCCATCAGCTTTTGCTCGATGATATCCTGAATGTCCTCAACTAACATTCTGGAGCGGTTCTTGGTCTCAATACAGTTGATGATATACTCGATGGTATCATCTGTAACCTTCTCCGCAGGCTCCACCTCCGCATTAGCCTTCTGAATGGCGATCTTTATCTTGTTCCGGTCATAAGAAACCGTGGTTCCGTCTCTTTTGATTACTTTCATATCTCTACTCCTTTTCCTCTTTCAAACGCCAAATATGTCCGTAAAATGGGCATAATCGGACTGCAAACATATTTATTATAACACTCTATGTTGGGTTTGTAAATGAGAAAACATACAATATCGTGTATACAATATTGTACAAGCCGGAAAATGGCGGAAACTAAGGACTTGCCCGGAAAAAATAATGGTATTTCTGTGAAATTTCCTATTTTTACTTTATTTTTATCTGCATATGTGATATAAATATGTAGTGTGCGGTTGCGCAGGGGTTTTTATGCCCTGATATGAATATAAGGAAGAATAATGAAAGGAAAAAAAGAATGAAGAAACAAAGAACAGCAGCATTTATATTAGCCGGTGCAATGTTACTGGGATTGACCGGTTGTGGCAATAATAAGGCAAAGTCCTACAGCAAGTATGTAGAGCTTGGACAGTATAAGGGAATTGAGTATACCAAGACTGTGGAGGAGGTTACAGAGGAGGATGTGCAGAGCCGTTTAGATTCCTTTGTGGAGGGCCTGTCAGAGACCGAGGAGGTTAAAGACAGACCGGTACAGGATGGGGATATTGTAAATATTGATTTTGTGGGGACTATGGACGGAGAAGAATTTGACGGCGGTTCCGCAGAAGGACAGGACTTAACAATCGGTTCCGGGCAGTTTATTGACGGTTTTGAGACCGGACTGATTAATCATACAATCGGGGAGGAGGTTTCCCTGGATTTGAAGTTCCCGGATCCTTATGAAAATGATCCGGAAAAAGCCGGCAAGGATGTAAATTTCAAAGTAACCATTAATTCGATTTCCGTTAAGACCACGCCGGAGCTTACCGATGCGCTGGTAAAAGATAATACGGATTATGACACGATTGACGCTTACAAGGAATCTATCCGGGAGGAGATGAAGACCTCTAACGAGGAGAGCGCAGAGCAGCAGGCTCAGAGCGATATCTTTAATAAGGTAGTTGCCAACTGTAAGATTACCGGCTATGACGAGGCTGAGGTTAAGAAGTGCGTGGATGACGAGTTTAACAGCTTTAAGCAGACGGCGGAGACCTATGCCAACTATGGCTATTCCTATGAGGATGTGTTAAAGTCTAACGGCTTTGAGACGGAAGAGGATTTGAAAAAAGGCATTACTACCTATGTAAAGGAATATCTGAATCAGAAGATGGTGCTTTACTGTATCGCCGACAAGGAAGGAATTAAGGTGACCAGTGAGGAGACCGATAAGATGGTACAGGAATATATGGATATGTATCAGGTAAAGACCAAGGAGGAAGTATATGACTACCTTGGAGACGATTATTTTGAGGTGAGGGTTCTGTCTGAAAAGGTTATGGAATTCCTGAAGGAAAATGCGGTATTGGTTGACAGCACGGAAGCAGACAGCGAAGCGGGAAGCTCTGAGGATGCAGAAGACACCAGCGAGGCGTCTACCGAGGCGGACAGCGATGCAGAGGATACCAGCGAGGCGTCTACCGAAGAAGACAGTGAGACATCTGAGGAAAGCAGCGAGGAGTAAGGGCTGCAATATATAATGTATAGAAAGAAAGGGTGAGTCAGATGGCAGAAAAGAAGAATTTGCTGACAGATAAAGGTCTTAAGAAATTAGAGGAAGAATTACAGGAGCTGCGCGTTGTAAAGAGAAAAGAAGTGGCGCAAAAGATTAAAGAGGCGAGGGAGCAGGGAGACTTATCCGAGAACGCCGAGTATGATGCTGCCAAGGACGAGCAGAAGGATATCGAGGCAAGAATTGAAGAATTAGAGGCAATTCTTAAGAATGTTGAGGTCATTTATACAGATGAGGTTGACAAGGATACCGTGAACGTGGGCTGTAATGTAACCGTTAAGGAAGTGGGAAACGGCAACGTGCAGGAGTTTAAGCTGGTGGGTTCTACCGAGACAGACGTGCTGAATAATAAGATTTCCAATGAATCTCCTGTTGGGGCTGCGTTAATCGGCGCTAAGATTGGAGACGTGGTTACGGTAGAGGCGCCCAACGGTTCTTTCCAGCTTGAGATTTTAGAGATTACCTTGGATGAGGAATAATTTGGAATAAAGAGGGAATGAGAGAGAAACATGGCAGAGAATAATCAGAATCAGCAAAAAGGAACACAGGATATCAACCAGCTGTTAAAGGTCCGTAGGGAAAAGCTTAAGGAGCTGCAGGACAATGGGCAGGATCCGTTTCAGATTACGAAATATGAGGTGACTGCAAAGGCCGGTGAGATTAAGAGTCAGTTTGAGACTTATGAGGGCATGGAGGTAAGCATTGCCGGACGTATGATGCAAAAACGCGTCATGGGAAAGGCATCTTTTGGCAACGTGCAGGATTTATCCGGAAATATCCAGATTTATGTGTCAAGGGACGCTTTGGGGGAGGAACCCTATAAGCTGTTCAAGAGAATGGATATCGGAGATATTGTCGGCGTGGAGGGAACAGTGTTTTTAACCCAAAAAGGGGAAAAATCCATTCATGCCAGCAAGGTAACGCTGTTGTCAAAGAGCTTACAGGTTCTTCCGGAGAAGTTCCACGGACTCACAAATACCGATATCCGTTACCGCCAGCGGTATGTGGATTTGATTATGAATCCGGAGGTAAAGGATACCTTTGTAAAGCGTTCTAAGATTATCAGCACCATACGGAAATATCTGGACGCACAGGGCTTTATGGAGGTAGAGACGCCGATGCTGGTAGCAAATGCCGGAGGCGCTGCCGCAAGACCTTTTGAAACGCATTTTAATGCATTGGATGAGGATTTTAAACTCCGGATTTCCCTGGAATTATATTTGAAGCGGCTGATTGTGGGCGGCATGGAGCGCGTCTATGAGATTGGCCGGGTGTTCCGAAATGAGGGCTTAGACACAAGACATAATCCGGAATTTACGCTGATGGAGCTTTATCAGGCGTATACGGATTACAATGGCATGATGGATTTAACCGAGAATATGTACCGCTATGTGGCGGAGGAAGTGCTTGGCACCACCAAGATTACTTACAACGGTATTGAGATGGATTTGGGCAAGCCGTTTGAGCGGATTACCATGGTGGACGCCGTTAAGAAATATGCGGATGTGGACTTTAACGAGATTCATACCTTAGAGGAGGCAAGGCAGGCGGCGAAAGACAAGGGGATTGAGTATGAGGAGCGGCACAAGAAGGGAGATATCCTTAACTTGTTCTTCGAGGAATTTGTGGAGGAGCATTTAATCCAGCCAACTTTTGTGATGGATCACCCTATTGAAATTTCCCCGCTTACCAAGAAGAAGCCGGACAATCCGGAGTATGTGGAGCGTTTTGAGTTCTTTATGAACGGCTGGGAGATGGCCAACGCCTATTCCGAGTTAAATGATCCAATCGACCAGCGGGAGCGTTTTAAGGCCCAGGAGGAGCTGTTAGCCCAGGGGGATGAGGAGGCGAACACTACCGACGAGGATTTCCTGAACGCTTTGGAGATTGGTATGCCGCCGACAGGCGGAATCGGTTTCGGTATCGACCGGATGTGCATGCTGCTGACGGATTCGGCAGCAATCAGGGATGTATTGTTGTTCCCGACAATGAAGTCCTTACCGAACGACAAGTAAGAAAAAGCCAGTGTTTATGCGGGTTTCGGGACTTTCCAAAC
>CANREG010000034.1 GCA_947629565.1 uncultured Lachnospiraceae bacterium | reverse complement strand
ACAGAGGATGCGGTCCCGGCTTTTCTGACTTTGGCAATGATGCCTATGACATACAATATTTCTTACGGCATTGCCTTTGGCGTGATTTCTTATGTGCTTATCAGCGTGTTTACCGGAAAGGCAGGAAATGTAAAAGCAGGAACATGGATAATCGCAGCACTCTTTGCTGTTATGTTCTTTGTGACGCATTGAGAACTGTTACGAAATTATAAATAATTTTTCAAGAACTCGAAATAAAATATGGGTATTTGTCTTTTGGTGAAAGTGTGCTATAATGTTCACGAAAGCAATAAGCCGTGCGGAGGTGTCGAATGACAAAGCGGTTGCTTGCAGACAGATTTGTCAGACGACATCGACATAGGGCGCAAGCCCGTGACCGAGAGAACACGAAGTGTTCACGAGGGATGCATGGCTTAACAAATTAAAGTATTTGGAGGGGTAGGTATGAAAAAAGGCGTTAACATCACAACAAAATTGATTCTGATGGTCTTGTTTCCGTTGGTATTCATCAGTATTGTGAGCGTGATAATGAGCGGCAGCAGCCAGAAGAAGATTGTGTATAAGCTGATTGAGGAGAAGCTTCAGGCCGTTACCCTTAATGTGGACAGTCTTTACAGCACCTTTGCAAAAGGAGATTATTCTTTTGAGGATAAGGTTTTAAAGAAGGGGGATACGGTACTGACAGATGACTTTTCCCTGATTGATCCCATTAAGAAGGAGACCGGGTTGGAGGTTACTCTGTTCTGGGGCAATGAGAGAGCGCTGACTACAGTTACGGATTCTGCGGGCAAGCGTGCGATTGGCACCACCATTGATACTGATTTTGCAAAGGATATTCTGGCAGGCAAATCAAAGAGCCACTTCGCAGAAGATGTGGAGATTGCCGGGGCGGACTATTGTGGTTATTACATACCGATGTGTCAGAAAAATGGAGATGTGGTAGGACTGTTCTTTGTGGGACGGGCCAAGGCAGATGTGGAAAAAGAGATTCGGGCAAGTATGGCAAGGATGGCAGGCGGGATTTTGTTTCTCTTTGTGATTACCGTAATCATTATCCTTATTCTGGTAAAGAATATTATTCAGGCGTTAAAGAGCGCCATTGGCAGGTTAGATGATGTGGCAACAGGAAGACTTGACTTTGATGTTAACCAGTCCATGCTGGCAAGGGCGGACGAGATTGGCGTGATGTCCCACTCCATTCAGGGCTTGATAGATAAATTTAAGGGCATTATCCATGACCTCAAGGATAGTTCCAATAACTTAGAGGAGTTTTCCAATAGCTTTGAATCCTCCTTTAATCTGATTACGGATAATATTTCCAATATCAATCAGGCGGTAGATGAGATTGCCAACGGGGCAGGCAACCAGGCCCATGAGACGGTAGAGGCCAATGAAGAGATTTCCCGCATGGGCAGCTCCATTGAGGTGACAGCGGACGATATCGAGGTGCTGAATCAGAATTCCATTAAGATGAAGGATTACTCCGAGTCGGCGGAGGATACCCTGAAGGATTTAGTCAGACTTTCAGAACAGACCAGCAATGCAATCACTACCGTCCGGGAACAGACGGATATGACCAACCGCTCTGCCCAGGCAATACAGGCTGCAACGGATATGATTTCAGATATCGCCTCACAGACGAACCTTCTTTCCTTAAATGCCAGCATAGAAGCGGCAAGAGCAGGGGAGAACGGCAAGGGCTTTGCGGTAGTGGCAGATGAGATACGCCATTTATCTGAACAGTCGCAGAATGCGGCGGAGGAGATTACGGCTATTGTCTCTGAACTGATTCACAATTCCAACACCAGTGTAGAGACCATGAATGATGTTTCGGAAAGCGTGAAACAGCAGAATATCAAGTTAGATAACACGAGGGATATGTTTGGTTCCCTGAATACGGAGATTACCTCGGTATCTAACGGCGTAGACCGCCTGCGGAGAAGTATTGAGGAATTGGAGCGCATGAAGGATACGGTCTTAGACAGCGTGGAGCAGTTAGCGGCCATTGCAGAGGAGAATGCGGCGGCCACAGAGGAGACCTCCGCATCTATGACGGAGCTCCGCAACATTGTGCAGCAATGCCATGATGATACCCGGAAGCTGGTGGATATCTCCAATGACCTCAGCGGACATACGGAACACTTTGTTGTGTAATCATTGTGAGGATGAAATATTACAGGCGTCTGCAGGACACAGAAGTTTTGCAGACGCCTGTTTTTAATTTCTCTGGGAAACAGAGTCTATATTTCATCGCTCATATCCCTGCCGTTGGTGGCAATGACCTTTTTGTACCAGTAGAAGCTGTCCTTGCGTATCCGCTTTAAGGAGCCGTTTCCCATATCGTCCTGGTCCACATAGATAAAGCCGTACCGCTTGCTCATCTGGTTGGTGGAGGCGCTGATTAGGTCAATGGGCGCCCAGCTTGTGTATCCCATAAGCTCCACGCCTGCGTCTATGGCTTTTTCCATTTCCTGAAAATGCCGCCGGAAATAATCAATCCGGTAGGGGTCGTGAATGGAGCCGTCCTCTTCTAAGACGTCTTTTGAGCCGATGCCGTTTTCTACAACGAACAGAGGCTTCCGGTACCTGTCGTAAAGCTCGATTAAAGAAATCCTGAGTCCCACCGGGTCTACCTGCCAGCCCCATTCGCTGGAGGCAAGGTACGGATTTTTCACGCCCAGTACGGTATTGCCGGGTGTGCGCTCTGCATCGGGGTCTACGGATTCCGTCATGCTCATATAGTAGCTAAAGGAGATAAAATCGACAGTTCCCTCTTTTATGACCGACAAATCCTCCGGCGCCATTTGGATTTCAATGCCCCGTTTTTCCAAATCCTTAAGAATCATTCTGGGATATTCCCCAAAGACCATAACATCAGAGTAAAACATATTTTCCAGATTTTTCTTCTGGGTGGCGGCCACATCCTCTGGTGCACAGGTGCGGGGATAGGTCATCAGTTTAGTCAGCATGCAGCCCATTTGTCCGCCGGGCACCATTTCATGGCAGAGCTTAGCCGAATGGCCCGCCGCCACAAACTGGTGATGGAGGGCCTGGTAGCAGCAGGCGGTTTCTCCCCTGTCGCCGCACAGCTCCGGGATAATACCGCCTGTGATAAAGGGATGCCTTATAATGCTGTCCACCTCGTTAAAATTAAGCCAGTATTTGACATATTTTCCGTAATGGGCAAAGCAGGTGCGGCAGAAGCGCACAAAATATTCGATTACCCGGCGGTCAGTAAAGCCGTTGTATTTTAAGCTCAGATGAAGCGGCATCTCGTAGTGAGACAGGGTGACTAAGGGCTCGATGTTAAGGCGCTTTAATTCTTTCAGGATATCCTCGTAAAAGGCAAGCCCCTCCTCGTTTGGCTCCGTTTCCTCGCCTGTGGGATAAAGCCGGGACCAGGCAATGGAAAACCGGAATACCTTAAAGCCCATTTCCGCAAGCAGGGCCAAGTCTTCCTTATACCGGTGATAGAAATCAATGCCCCGCCGCTTGGGATAATAGGTGCAATCCGTATCCCCCATTGCTTTCTTTATCGCGTCTAGCGAGACGGCAGTGTGCGTTTTATAATCCTTTACATCTGCATGCGGCTTATAGGTGGCGACGTCCGCCACAGACAATCCCTTGCCGCCCGCGGCATAAGCGCCCTCCGCCTGGTTGGCGGCTATTGCGCCGCCCCATAAAAATCCTTCCGGGAAACTCACTGTTAAGCCCCCTTTCTCTTTAAGTCAAAAATGGTTTCGCCGGTCTTGACGGAGCCGGTCTCGGACTGCTTAAAGTCGTAGTTGTCGGCATTGGTGATAATGACCGGCGTCACCACATCAAAGCCCTCCTCCTTAAGCGCCTCGATATCAAACTTCATAATCAATTGTCCCGCCTTTACCTTATCTCCGTTTTTGACCTGGGGTTCAAAATGCTTTCCATTAAGCTTTACGGTTTCTAAGCCCACATGCAGTAAAAGCTCTGCGCCGTTGTCGCAGACCATGGAAATGGCGTGCTTGGAGTCAAAGACCGTATCAATGGTTGCGTCCGCAGGCGCATATAACTCCCCGCTTTCCGGTATGACAGCCATTCCCTCGCCCAGAACGCCGGCAGAAAAGACTTCATCCTTTACGTCCTTTAGGGGAATCAACATTCCTTCCAACGGACTGGAAATCGGTCCGCCGTTACCTGCATGTTTTGTTACATCAGTAGTCTGGATTTTATTGTCCCGGTATAATATCATGGTGGCAATAAAGGAGACGGCAATAGCCACGCCAAAACCGACAAAGGCCCAGACAATGTTCATGCTGTTTTCCGTATCCACAAACATGGCCATGCCCGCCAGTCCCGGTCCCATGGCAACAAAGGCTCTAAGTCCTGCCAGCCCTACGGTCAGTCCGCCAAAGAAACTTCCGATTACCACGCCGGCTAAGGCGCGCTTGTTTTGCAGGGTAACGCCGTAAAGGGCAGGCTCGGTAATGCCGAATATGGCGGAGATACCGGCGGATATGGCGGCGGAGCGGACGTCCGTATCCTTGGTGCGCAGCGCCACGGCAAAGCAGGCTCCGCCCTCGGAAATGTTATGGGCTAAGGAGGCAGGCATATAGAGAACCTCCGCGCCCATTTCCGTAATGGAAGATACGGCGTAAGGGACAAAGGCCTTGTGCATACCGGTGGCAATCATAAATGGAAGGATAGCCGCTAAGAGGGCGACTGCAATCCAGCCCAGTCTCTCGTAGAGGAATAAAATGACGGTTGTCAGCCATTGTCCGACAGTGAAGCCCAACGGCCCCAAAATCAACAGGGTAATCGGAATGACAACGGCAAAGCAGACCAGCGGCACAAAGAACACCCGGATTGGCTTGGGGGAAATCTTTGTCACGAATTTCTCTACAAAATATAACAGGGCAACGGAAAGAATGGCCGGAAATACCTGATAGCTGTAGGCAATATTTTCCACCTGCATACCCCAGAGCGTAACCCCTTCCGTAATCAGGGAAGTCATGCCTGGTAAAATCAGGGCGCCCACAGAGGCCACGGCAACCAAGCGGTTACAGTTTAACTTGGTGGACATCGTAACGGCCACCAGAATGGGAAGAAAATAGAGGGCGGAATCTGCCGCCTGAAACAGTACCCGGTACCACGCCCCGTCTGCGTCCATAACGCCGATTAACGCCAGCAGGGATAACAGCGCCTTTAAGATACCGGCGCCGGCAATGGCAGGCACTAAGGGCTGGAAAATGCCGACGATAAAGTCAAGGACCATGGCGCCGAACTTCTTTTTTTCCGTGGAAGGCGGCGCAGCGTTGCCTCCTTCAAAACTTCCCAGCTTTAGAAGCTCGTCGTACACCTCAATTACATCATTTCCAATGACAACCTGACATTGGTTTCCGCTGCCGACCACGCCCATGACGCCGGGAGTGGATTTCAGCGCGTCCCGGTCCACCTTTCCGGAATCCGCAATGGTAAACCGGAGGCGGGTGGAACAGTGTTCGAGATGGGAAATATTGGATTCCCCGCCGATATGTTTTAGAACCGCTTTGGCGGTATCTGCATAATTTTTAGCCATAACGCAATCTCCTTTACAATAATTCAGATATAGATGGTTGCGAAACGCTTTTAAAGTATGAAAGTTATGCAGCCAAAACAATTCCAACGCAGGCACGCTTATAGTAATTGTTTTGCTTGCATAATATAATAAAGGTTTCGAGCGTTTCGCAGTTACAGATATTAATTTGTTAATCGGAGATAGTATAACCAGAAAATGAAATAAAGATTTACAGAATTAAAAATTATTTGTTTGTCACATGATTTTCAGTTCCACAATAAAGGTGCTTCCGCCGCCGGGCGTGTCTTTGACTTTAATTTTGCCGTTATGGGCCTGCGCGATTTCTTTTGCGACGCTTAATCCAAGACCATGGTGCGTCCGGTCAGAGTGGGAGGCGTCAACCCGGTAGAACCGGTCAAAAATCTTGCCTTTGGCATAATCCGGAATACCGATGCCGGTATCGATAACGCAAAATATTAAATGCTGGTTTTTCCGGGAAAGGCTCAATGTTATGCTGCCGTTTTCCGTATAGTGGACGGCGTTATCTATGAGGATAATAAGAAGCTGCAATATTTTATTGCGGTCAACAAGGCAGGGAGGGAGCGCATTTTCCGGCAGGGATACATGGAATTTCAGATGCTTTGCAAGAATAATCTGTTCAAAGTAATTATAGCAGTCGATTACAATATCCTCCGGCTGGCAGCAGGATTTATCGAGTTGCAGGGCAAACCGGTCTGAATGTGCTAAGGTCAGCATGTTTTCAATCATGGAAGACATGCGTTTACATTCCTTAGCGGTAATTTCGTAGTAATGCTGCTGCTCGTCTCCGGTGGTTTTTGTCATGGCAAAGGTGTTTGACATGATGACGGTAAGGGGAGCCCGCAGTTCATGGGAGGCAGCCGCAATAAACTCCGTCTGGCGGCGCTGGGAATCCGCCACCGGCTTTAAACTTTGCCGGACAAGAAAATAGGCGAAGACGCAGAGAATGAGCGAGGCGGATACGCAGATAATGCAGCTTTGCAGAATGATATACCGGGTGTGGCGGTATAGGTCTGCAAGGGAATATAGAATATACGCATTTATTTCATAATCGCTGTTTTTGATAAGGGCCGTGCTGACATAGTAATCTTTTTTGCCGTTCTGATAAAAAAATTCCTGATGTTCAATATAGGAGGTTCTTTTTCTGTCCTCCGGCGAAAGGGAGGGAGACAGCTTTTTTAACTCCGCAATGACAGCCTGGGGATCCGGCAGCGGGGCGTCAGATTCATAATACAGGGTGGTTTCATAATCTTCTAAGTAGATTTCGTAGTGGTTCTGCGTGTATTGTTTCAGGACAGATGCATTCAGAATCGGACTTTTCTCTATATCCTGATAGATTTGAAAAATATTTGTCTGAAAATTGGATATGGTCTGCTGTTCAAGATTCTTATAGGCAATCCGGATATACAGAATATTGGCGAGCAGAAGTATCGCGCAGATAAAAACAGAGGAACCAAGCGTAAGTTTTTTGATAAGCGTGTGAATCATGTGCTCTCCTTTTGGGGCGGAGTCAGTCTAAAACCGATTCCCCGTATGGTTTTTATTCTGGTGTTGCTTTGGACAGAGGTCAGTCGTTTGCGGAGAAAATAGATATAATTGTCCAGATTGCCGTTTTCTATCTCCGTAAAGCTGCCCCAAACCTTTGTGATGATATCGTCCCGCAATATGGTTTCCCCTTCGCTTTGCAGTAAAAGTTCAAAGAGGTCCGCCTCTTTTCGGGAAAGCTGAATACGCTTTGAGCCGCAGGAAATGGTACGAGTCTGATAGCTGTATTCGATATCCCCAAACCGCCGGACGCCCGCCGGGGCGGCAAAGGAAGAACGGCGGATAAGGGTGTGGACTCTGGCTAACAGTTCAGGAAAAGCAAAGGGCTTTACCATATAGTCGTCAGCGCCCGACTCTAAGCCGGACACCTTATCCTCTAAGGAGCCGAGAGCCGTCAGCAGCAGGATTGGAATCAGAATATGGCTGGCCCGAAGCTCGGTTAAAAGCTGCAGCCCGTCCATATCCGGAAGCATACGGTCTAAAATGATAAGGCTGTATTTTCCGTGGAGCGCCTCGCTGTAGCCGTCGTGGGCATTATGGCGGAAATGGAGTTCCATTTGGTTTTGCCGGAAATGAAAAGCCAGCGATTGGCATAGGGTTTCATCATCTTCAATCAGCAGTATGCGCATTGCCGTTTCCTCCTGTTTTGGTCTGCTTATTAGTATAGCATATTCCCTTTAAAAATACATATTTAAGGGAAAATTTAGAGATAAATTAGAGATTTCAGACGGATTTTAGAGATTGCTTAGATTTTTTCCGGCGCATTTTCTTATATAATGAAAAGCGGCAAAGGTAAAGAGTGTATAGGAAAAAGGAAGGCTGGCATGAAGAAAAAAGATAAGATGCTGTTGTTTGCGTTACCAAGCATGATTGGAACGGCGGTTTTCCTGCTGATTCCGCTTTTAGATGTATTTCGCAGGTCCTTTGTGCAGGGCGCGGAGTTTGCATTTTTTGACAATTACAAAACGATTATGGGAAACGAGGCTTTTCGGTTGGCGGCGGGGAACACCATAAAATTTGAAATGGTCTGCCTGCCCTTACTTCTGTTAGTTTCCCTGCTGCTGGCAGTCGTTGTGTACGGCATGGAAAACCGGTGGATTCAATTTTTATTTCTGGTTCCGTTAGCGCTGCCGTCTAATTCCATTGCAGTCATGTGGAGGCTTTTGTTTGACAGTCAGGGAATTGTAAACGGCTTTCTGTCAAAATGGGGGATTGCCCAGCCCGTTGACTTTTTAGAAAGCCATGCGGCTTTTTTTGTGCTGGTAGGCACCTATGTATGGAAAAATCTCGGTTACTGTATGCTTTTATGGATTGCGGGGCTTTCGGCTATTCCGCAGAATATATATGAGGCGGCAAAGGTGGACGGGGCGGGTTCTTTCATTTTGTTTTTTAAGATTACCATGCCCAATCTGAGAAAAAGCCTGTATGCCGTTACCGTAATGTCCTTTGTCAACTCCTTTAAGGTGTTTCGGGAGGCCTATCTGATGGCGGGGAATTATCCCAATGACAGCATTTATCTGTTACAGCATGTTTTTAACAACTGGTTTCAGAAGTTAGAGCTCGGCAAGCTGGCGGCCGGCTCTGTGGTAACGGCGCTGTTTTTGTGCACGATGCTGTACGCAATGAAAAAATTGATTATCGGCAGGGCGGAGCGGACAGAACCGAGAAAGGCAGTAAAGAAAAAGATGATACAGGAAAAGATGATACAGGAAAAGATAATGCAGGAAAGGGAGGGGAACGCGCAATGAAATACATAGGTCGTCTGTTGGTATATTTTCTGGGGTTCATTTGTGTGATTCCGGTGCTGTTTGTTGTGACGGGTACGCTTATGGGAAATACCGAGCTTGCCTCTGTTTTGGCGCCGGTTCTGGCGGAGGAAGGGGGTTATGCCGGCTGGCATATGATACCCTCCTGGCCCACGCTCAAAAACCTGATTGCGCTTTTACTGGATACGCCGGAGTATTATGTGCTTTTTTGGAATTCCATTAAGGTGGTGACTGCAATATTGGTGGGACAGTTTGTCTTTGCCGTACCCGCTGCGTGGGGAATGGCGCAGAGCAGAAGAAAATGGAGCGGCATTGCATTTTCTGTGTATATCTTCTGTATGCTGCTGCCCTTTCAGGTGACGATGTTATCCCAGTATTTGGTTTTAAATTCCCTGTCACTGATCGATACCCACCTAAGCCTTATCCTGCCGCTGGTATTTTCCACATTTCCGGTATTTATTGTATATCAGTCCTTTTTAGATATTCCGCCCACTGTTTTAGAGGCGGCGAAGATAGACGGCGCAGGGCACTTCCAGATTTTTTGCCATATCGGAGTGCCTATCGCCCTTCAGGGGATTTTGGCGGCTATGGTGGTTGGCTTTTTGGAGTATTGGAACATGGTGGAGCAGCCGGTAGTCTTTTTGCAGGAAAAAAAGCTGTGGACGCTGTCGGTCTATATTCCGGAGCTCACGGTGGAAAATGCGGGGAATGCTTTTGCTTTTTCTCTGTTCAGCCTGCTTCCGGCGGTTGTGATTTTTATAGTTGGAAAGGAATTTTTAGCCCAGGGAATTGCGATTCAGGGAACCGGCTTAGAGGACAAATGATGTGAAAGGAGTTGAACATATTGGAGGATACCGAAAAAAGAGAAAGGTATGAAAGAGATGAGACGGAAGAGACGGAACTGGAGGAAACGGAACTGAACGAAACAGAACCGGAGGAAACGGGAACGAAAGAACCCGCGTTATATGACAGGAGGGAACAGAAACGCCTGTATATAAGACAGGAGCGCATGCACAGGAGAAGGCTCCGACGGAAAAAGCTGCTGTCCGGAGCAGGCAGGCTGTTGGTTGGTTTTGCTATCGTGATTATTGTATGCACCTATCTTTCCCGGTTTGCCAATGCCTCCCTGATACCGGTTGTGGAATGTAAAAAGGCGGGAGGCGGCACGATAACCCATACGGTTAAAACCTCAGGAACGGTAAAGGAGACAAAAAAGATACCCGTGTATGTCCCCTCCGGTTTCCGGATTGATTCCATATCGGTGGAGGAAGGCAGTTCGGTCAAGGAGGGCGATGTCCTGCTCACCTTTGATTTAGAACAGATTCGGGAAAAGGACGAGGAGAAACGCCTCGAGTTAAACAGCCTGTATAAGGAGCGGAAGGAGGCCATAAAGGCAGAACTGTCCGTGGTGGAAATTGACCGGCAGATCTCCGAGGTTTCAAGGGAAAAGTATCAGTATACCAGTCTGATTAGCTTAGAGGGGAATGTTTTGGCCAAACAGGATATGCAGATAACAGATGTGAATGTTTCCTTAGGTTCAAGCTCCGGCGATGACGCCGCATTTTTAGGCAGTCCCTTAAGCGGTAAGTATAATCTGTTAGCGCAGGTTTCCGAGGATGACGCCGCATTTATTCAAAAAGGGGATCAGGCTATGGTGCAGACGGCAGCCGCCGAGGAAGGGGAATATTTTGAGGTGAAATCCGTATCCCAGGATCAGGAAAATCCCTTTGCCTATAATGTGCGGATGCGGGTGCCCGCAAAAAAATATAAAATTGGGGCCAGTGTAAATGTAACCTTTACCCGGACCTCCGAGCAGTATGATTACTGCGTACCCTGGAGCGCAGTGCGGACAAACGCCATGGGAACAAACTATATTCTGGTAACCCGGAGCAAAGATACGCTTTTGGGGGAAAGCATTACCGCCCAAATGGTGGAGGTTACCATACAGGAATATAACGATACGGACTGCGCTGTCTCCGGCAGCAGCTTGTCAAAAGATATGAATATTATTATCAATTCAGATAAACAGGTAGAGGCAGGTGATGTCGTACGCTTGAAGGAAAATTAAAGAAAAGGAAGTCCGATGTATATCGCATGGTGATTTCTGTGCTTTTCTGCATGGCGGCCGGCAGAGCGCTATTATCTTTTGGTACGCTGGAGCAGCAGGAAAAAAACGCATCGGAATGTCAGGTGGCGTATTTGAATGGGCAGGACACCATAGATTTTCAGGAATTAAAAGAAAAACAGGAGGAGCTTGCCTGCCTGATTGGGGGATATCAGGTAAATGAGAACCAGCAGCTAAACGGTTATGAAAGCCGCAGGGAGAGGCAGGCGGATGTAGTCAGAGTCAATTTTGAATCGGACTGTCTGTTTTCCTGCGGAGCGCAGCTGCACACAGAAGATGTCTCCGGATGCCTGCTGGATTCGGATACCATGTATACGCTGTTTGGAACAGGGCATCCGTCGGGGCAGGTGGTTTTGTGGCAGGGCAGGCAGTATACGGTGCGGGGAATCCTTCACTCGGAGCAGCCACTCATGGTTATACAGTGGCGGGAAGGAGGGCAGGAGGAAAAGGGAGTCTCCGGAATTTTGCTCTCCTGCAATGAGGAATTATACAGAAATCAGAATATGGAAACCTTGGAGAGGGTATTTTCCAATATAGAGGCGCAATATTATGTAAAAGATTATATGAATCTGCTCCATTGGATAGAGCTGCCTGTAAAATGGTCGGATTTTGGACACTGGAAGACATGGCTGGCCGATATCAATACGAGAAGAAAAGAGATTATGTACCGTAAAAAGGATGTGATAGAGAATTATTTTGTTCAGCGTATGTGGGAACAGCTTGGATATGGTTTATGGGCCGGATTTTTGCTCATTGGAGTGATTCTCATATGGAAAAAAAGGAAGAGGACTGGAATACCGTCCATAAAAGTGGTAAAACGAAAATCAGGAAGAGAAGAATAAAAACGAGGTGAAGAATATGAATACAGGAAAAAAGATGATGATATTTATGCTGGCTGCGCTGTGCGTTCTGCTTGGGGGCTGCGGGAAAAAGACCGGAGACCGGCTTGCCGGGGAAGGCGGCGTAAGCAGCCCGGACAAGGAATTTGCAGAAATCCAGAGAGAACAGATTCCCGATTTTAAGGGTTCGCTGGGATTTATGACGGCGCAGTCCGGCGCATGGTATATATTGGGAACAAAGGCGGATGATTACTCGCAGCTTGCGATTTATGAAACGGAGGATTCGGGGAAAAGCTATAAGGAGGAACCGGCGGACGCCATAAATCAGGCGTTAAACCTGGATGAAAATGCAATGCTTTTAACTGCAGACCGCTTTGAGGACGGAGGAGTTGTGCTGGCCTATAAGGTTATGGAAGGAGAGGAAAGCGGTCAGCATTTGGCATATGTAAAGGCGGACGGTACGGTTAAAGAGGCAGAGATGGCAAGAGAACAGTCTGTGAAGAGCGTCAGGGCTTCTTCCGACCAGGAAAGCTACTATCTGAATACCGGCGGCATGATTCTTGAATTTGGCTTAGACGGAAAACTTAAGCAGCAGATTTCCCAATCCAATATACTGGATTTCTGCGAAATGGGGGAATCCATGGCGGTGCTTGGCACAGAGGAGCTTTGTACCTATAGCCTTTCAGATGCAAAACTTCAGCAGACCTATACGGCTTTAGCGGAAAATTTGGCGGACCAGTTGGAAACCGCACAGACAAGAGTGAATGGCGTGGTAGGCATGTGCAGCCGCATAATGAAGGCGGGGGAAGGGGAGTCGGTGTATCTGCTGCTTACAGACGGCATTTACCGGTATACCTTAGGCAGTAATCTGTTAGAATATGTGGTTTCGGATGCGCATACCCAGTTTCAGAATCAGGATGCCATGATGGTAGATTTTAATGTGGAGAGTGATACGGCCTTTCATACATTGGTCATGTTAGACAGCGGGACGGCTGTTAACCGTTACGCCTACGGAGAGGAGCCGGTGACGACGGAGACCGTGGCGTCCTCCGGGAGTACGGACGGTATCTCTGTGGAGAGGGAAACCGTAGAGGATTTGGAAGGGGAAATTACAATCTATATGCTTCGGCCTGAGGATTATATGGATTCAGTTGTTCAGGCGTACCAGAGTGTGCGGCCGAATGTGACCGTCAATATAGAAGTCGGTATAGATGCGGACAGCAACACTACAGTGGATGAGGCGGTTAATAAACTGAATACGGAGCTGTTATCCGGAACCGGACCGGATGTGATTTTGTTAGACGGACTGAATGTGAATACCTATAGCAAAAACGGTATGCTCGCGGATATCAGTGACATCTATGCGGAGATATCCGCTGACAATCCCTCCTGCGCACAAAAGATAATCGGAGCATATAAGACCGGAGAGTCTGTCTATGCAATTCCTTCCCGGTTTTATGCGGCAGGTATTTTGGGATATGAAAAAGATATACAAAAAATTACAAGCTTAGACGCTTTGGCGGAGTATGTATCGGATAATGAACCGGCCATCGACAACGCCTTAAGCATATTTACAAAGGAGGAGCTGTACGCCTCTGTATATCCCGCATATTCCGCTAAAATCCTGTCCGTGGACAATCAATACAGCGCGGAAGCCATGGAGGAATTTCTCACCGGTTATAAAAAGGTCTGGCAGGCGTTAATGGCGCAGACCAGTGAAGACGAGCTACAGCAAAATGAGGAAAATACAGAGCATTTTCCGTACTATGAGTGGGAAATGCGAAGCGTGGAAGGGCTGTGGGCTCCGGAGGCGACAAAGCAGAATGTTGCGTTCAGCGTGATTACAAGACCGTTAAGAACCGTAGAGTTAGCGGCGATTATGGAGCGGAATAAAGACTATGTGTTAGACGGCGGCAGTCTGGGCGTGGCAAACACCTTTGTTCCCAAATATGTTGTCGGACTGTCTGCAAAAAGTGACGCCACTGATCTGGCGAAGGACTTTATTAAGGAGATGTTCACCGTAGCAGAGCAGACCGGTTCGGAAATGGATTATCCCCAGGGATTGCCGGTGAATCTCGACGCCTATGCATATTATTGTGAAACCCTTCCGACAGACACCCTGCTTGGCGGCGTGGTAGACGGGGTTAATACAAGCTATCACTTTGAGGTTGCCCCCGAATACCAGAATCGTTTTAAAGAATATTTTATGACGTTGGAACATCCGGCGAATATGAATGAGATGATAGAGGAAATGATATTTGAAAAACTGGACGACTATTTAAATGATGAGATTTCCATTGAAGATTATATGGACGGAATCAATTCAAAAATGGATTTGTATCTGTCTGAATAATAAAAAGTTTTCTCTCCCAAAAAAAATAAGGCTGGCCGCAAAGGCCAGTCTTATTTTTATATGAATAGTTATCGCTTTTCCTGATATTCCAACGCTGCGGTGATGAAGCCCTTGAACAGCGGGTGGGGTTTGTTGGGGCGGGATTTAAATTCCGGGTGGGCCTGGGTTCCCACAAACCATGGGTGGGAGGGAATCTCTATCATCTCCACAATGTGGCCGTCCGGGGATTGCCCCACTAAATCCATGCCGCCGTTTAACAGCGCCTCCCGGTAGTCGTTGTTGACCTCGTAGCGGTGGCGGTGCCGCTCTGTAATGTTCTTTGTTCCATACAGGGCATAGGATTTGGAGCCTTCCTTTAAGACACAGGGATAAGCGCCCAGCCGCAGGGTTCCGCCAAGGTCGGTTACGCCGTCCTGATCCGGCATAATGTGAATGACCTGATGGACGCTGCTGGGATTAAACTCGCTGGAGTTGGCGTCGTGGTAGCCTAAGACATGGCGGGCAAACTCTACAATGGTAAGCTGCATGCCGAGGCAGAGCCCAAGATATGGGATATGGTTCTCCCTGGCGTAGCGGATAGCGCAAATCATACCCTCAATTCCCCGGTCACCAAAACCGCCGGGAACAATGATGCCGTCTGCCTCCCGCAGTTGTTCCGCCACATTTTTATCATTTAACAGCTCGGAATCCATCCAGAGGATTTCCAAATCGGAGTTGCAGGCAAAGGAGCTGTGCTTTAAGGCTTCCACAACGGAGATGTAAGCGTCGTGCAGGGAAACATATTTGCCTACCAGCGCAATCTTTACTTTCTTGACCGGATTTTTCCAGCGGTCTATCATGGCCACCCATTCCTCTAAATCCGGCTTCGGACAGTCTACATGGAGACATTTGCATACCACATCTGCCAGCCGCTCTTTTTCCATGGCCAGGGGGACTTCATATAACACATCTACATCCAGATTCTGGATTACATTTTCACTTGGCACATTACAGAACAGGGCAATCTTGTCCTTCATGCCGTCCTCTAAGGGATAGTCGGAACGGCAGACCAGAATATCCGGCTGGATACCCAAAGATTGCAGATTCTTGACGCTGGCCTGGGTGGGTTTGGTCTTCATCTCACCGGACGCCTTCAGATAGGGGATTAAGGTGACATGAATCATAATACAGTTCTCATGGCCTACTGTGTGCTGGAACTGGCGGATTGCCTCTAAAAAGGGCTGGCTCTCGATATCGCCTACGGTGCCGCCCACTTCAATAATGGCAAATTCCGTCTCTGTGGAATCTAAATTGCGGTAAAAGCGGCTTTGAATCTCGTTGGTAATATGGGGAATTACCTGAACCGTATGCCCGCCGAAATCGCCCCGGCGTTCCTTTTGCAGAATACTCCAGTACACTTTGCCTGTGGTGACATTGGATTTCTTGTTCAGGTTCTCGTCGATAAAACGCTCGTAGTGGCCAAGGTCCAAATCCGTCTCCGCGCCGTCGTCTGTCACGAACACCTCACCGTGCTGAATCGGGTTCATGGTACCCGGATCAATATTGATATAAGGGTCGAACTTCTGACAGGTTACTTTATATCCCCTCGCCTTCAAAAGCCTTCCCAAAGAAGCGGCTGTGATTCCCTTTCCAAGACCGGACACCACGCCGCCGGTAACAAATACATATTTGACTGCCATAATTTTTCCTCCGTATATTTGGTTCTTTGTACGACATACTTAAGCTCCATTTTATATGAAATAAAATGGTTCGTCAATTCATAATACCCATTAAATGAAGAATTTTGTGCGCCGGGTTACAGGTCAAGGCTGTTTTGGTTGAGAAGGAACTGCCGGATTCCCATGGTGGTAATTCCTGCATCATCTCTTTTCAGTTTAATGTGATTGCCGACGACCACAATCTTTTTGAAGGAATCTCCGATAGAGAGCAGGGGCTTTTCCTCCTGCATTTTCTTTTCCTCGTCCGGAAGGGAAAATGCCGACTGAATATAGTATTTATTGTTCCCCTTGTATGCGATAAAATCAACCTCTAACTGCTTGCGGGATTTTTTCTCGTTTTTATCTGTCTCCCGCACTTCCACCACGCCCACATCAACAGAATACCCTCTTCTTTTCAGCTCATTATAAATGATGTTTTCCATCAAATGCGTTTCCTCAATCTGCCGGAACCCAAGGCGGGCATTGCGCAGTCCGGTATCGGTAAAATAGATCTTCACCGGGGTTTCGATATATTTTTTGCCCTTAATATCATAGCGGTTTGCAATATCCACCAGAAAAGCGTTCTGCAGGTAGTCGATGTATTTTTTTATTGTCTTTTTTGTGATGCTGCTCTGCGCAACGGAATGAAAAGTGTTCTCTAGCTTGGTAGGGTTGGTAAGGGAGCCGATAGAGGAGGCGAGGATATTGACTAAATCCTCAAGCTCCGCCGCCGTATTCATTATATTGTTGTGGTCAATCAGGTCTTTCAAATAGGTTTCTTTAAATAAATCTGTCAGATATTTTGCCTTCTGTTCATCTGTTTTAAAGGACAGCACTTTTGGCAATCCTCCATAAGTCATATAGTCGTTGAAGGCGTCTTCCTCTGTTCCGTCATAGGCCGTAACATATTCTGAAAAGGATAAAGGATATACCCGTATTTCATCACCGCGCCCCCTGAATTCCGTGAGAATATCGGATGATAAAAATTTTGAGTTGCTGCCGGTTGCATAGACATCTGCATTTTCAATCTGCAGCAGGGAGTTCAATACTTCCGAAAAATCTGGCACATATTGAATCTCATCCAGTATTACATAGTATTGCTCCTCATCTTCAATCAGGGATTTGATATGCCGGTACAGCGTCAGCGGTTCCCGCAGTTCTCTGCTTTCAATGTTGTCTAATGCGATGGCGATAATATGGTTTTCCGGGATTCCCCGCGCCAAAAGCTCCTGCCTGAAAATTTTAAACAGGAGGTAGGACTTCCCACATCTTCTTACGCCGGTTACGACTTTAATAAAACCGTTGTTTTCTCTAAGTTTAATCTGATTTAGATAAAAATCTCTTGCGATTCTCATACACTCATTCTCCGTTTAAGGTCCAAGGACCGGTTTTGTGGAATCATTATAGCATACAAAAATAATATCGTAAATATGTTCATTCTGTTTTTTTCAATGGGTTAAAGAAAGAATAACTTCCTGAAAAATACAGGTCAGGAAGAATATGACTTCACAAAATCTACATTAAAATACGATTGCGTAAATGAAAATTTTTTTTTATAATGAATCCATGGCAATTTGCCGCACATATTTTAACAGGAGGAAAAAGCATTGGAAGAAAACAATAATCAGAATAATGATAATAATCAGAATGATAACAGCAGAAAATCTCCCAACCGCGGCTTTATGTTTATGCTTATCGTATCGGTCGGATTGACACTGTTATTTTTCTATGCCTATAGCCGTTACCAGAACAGTCAGAAGGAGGAGATTTCCTACAGCGAGTTTCTGACTATGTTAGATGAGGGCAAGGTGGCAGAGGTTAAGGTATATAGTTCCACCGTAGAGGTGATTGCAAAGAAGGAGGAGGATACCGATAAGAAGAATCCGGCTTCCGACAGCGGAAAGACGGAGCAGAAGGAACAGGAGTCGCAAAAGGCGTCGGAGGAGGACGGCAGGAGCGGAATCAGCGTCAGAGATGAGGGAAAGCATTATTATGCCACCAGAATTTCCGATATTAATCTGGTAGACCGGTTAGAGGCGGCCAAGGAAAAGGGTGAATTAGATTACACTGCTGTGGACGAGAGCGGTTCCGCCATGATTTGGAATATTCTGTCATGGGTGGTTATGTTCGGCCTGTTCTACTTAATCATCTGGCTGTTCATGCGCTCCATGAGCAAGGGCGGCGGCATGATGGGCGTGGGCAAGAGCACAGCCAAGATGTATATGGAAAAGGAGACCGGCGTAACCTTTGCCGATGTGGCGGGACAGGAGGAGTCCAAGGAATCCTTAAAAGAAATGGTGGATTTCCTGCATAATCCGAAGCGGTATCTGGAAATCGGCGCGAAGCTGCCGAAGGGCGCCTTGTTAGTAGGTCCTCCGGGAACCGGTAAGACTTTGTTGGCAAAGGCGGTGGCAGGCGAGGCGAAGGTTCCGTTTTTCTCCCTGTCCGGTTCCGATTTTGTGGAGTTATATGTAGGCGTGGGCGCTTCCCGGGTAAGGGATTTATTTAAACAGGCAACCGCAGTCGCTCCCTGTATTATATTTATCGATGAGATTGACGCTATCGGCAGAAGCCGGGACAGCAAATATGGCGGCGGGGATTCCGAGCGGGAGCAGACGTTGAACCAGTTGTTGGCGGAGATGGATGGTTTTGATACCTCTAAGGGTATCGTAATCTTAGCGGCAACCAACCGTCCGGAGATTCTTGACAAGGCGCTGCTCAGACCGGGGCGTTTTGACCGCCGGGTTATTGTAGAAAAGCCGGATCTAAAGGGCCGTATCGAGACCTTAAAGGTGCACGCCAGAAATGTTAAGATGGACGAGACCGTTGACTTTAAGGAACTGGCGTTGGCGACATCCGGCGCCGTTGGCGCAGACCTTGCCAACATCATTAACGAAGCGGCGTTAGCGGCGGTTAAGGACGGCAGGGAATTTGTCAGCCAGTCGGATTTATTTGAATCGATTGAAGTGGTCTTTGCCGGTAAGGAGAAAAAGGACAGGATTCTCAGCAAGAAGGAGAAAAAAATCGTTGCCTATCACGAGACCGGCCATGCGCTCTGCATTGCATTGCAGAAGCACACAGAACCGGTTCAGAAGATTACCATCATTCCGAGAACCATGGGTTCCTTGGGTTATGTTATGCAGGTGCCGGAGGAAGAAAAATACTTAAAGACCAAGGCGGAGATGGAGGCGGATATCGTGACCTTTATGGCTGGACGGGCGGCGGAGGCGATTAAATTTGATTCTGTCACCACAGGGGCCTCTAATGATATTGAGCAGGCTACCAATATTGCCCGGAATATGATTACCATTTACGGCATGTCGGACAAATTGGGAATGGCGGCCTTAGAATCTGTGCAGAACCGTTATTTAGACGGAAGAACGGTTATGAACTGCTCGGAGGAAACGGCAACCAAGGTGGACAATGAAGTCCGTAAGATTATGAAACGGTCTTACAAAAAGGCGTATGAGCTGTTAAAGGAAAGAGAGGAGCTCTTAGACGCCCTGGCTCAATTCCTGATTGAGAAGGAGACCATTACCGGCAAAGAGTTTATGCAGATTTACGAGGAGCTTACCGGAGAGAAGTTGAAGGCGGCGACCGAGGAGGAGGCGTCGGAAAAAGACGGCAAAAACGAGACGGAAGAATAAGATAGAAGAATGAAATAAAAGGACAAAAAAGGATATAGGAGCTGGCGATGAGAGAAGGATTTGATCTGAAGGAAGAATTAAAAAAACTGCCGGATCAGCCCGGCGTGTATCTGATGCACGCCGCAGATGACGAGATTATCTATGTGGGCAAGGCGATCAATCTGAAAAAAAGAGTCAGCTCCTATTTTCGTAAGGTAAACAACCGGGGCCCGAAGATTGAGAAAATGATTACCCTGATTGATTATTTTGAGTATATTGTGACGGATTCGGAATTAGAGGCTTTGGTTCTTGAAAATAATCTGATTAAAGAGCACCGCCCAAAATACAATACGATGTTAAAGGATGATAAGAGCTATCCCTTTATGAAGGTGACGGTGCAGGAGGACTTTCCCAGAGTATTGTTTGCAAGGCAGATGAAACGGGACGGCGCCAGATATTTTGGCCCGTATACCAGCGCGGCGGCGGTAAAGGATACCATTGAACTTTTGCAGAAACTATACGGTATCCGTACCTGCAATAAGTCGCTGCCCAAGGAGATCGGACTTGGAAGGCCATGCCTTTATTATCAGATGAAACAGTGCGCCGGGCCCTGTCAGGGGTATATTTCCAAAGAAGAGTATGCCAAACGGGTGGATAAGCTTCTGGCCTTTTTGAATGGGGATTATAAAAAAGTGCTGTCGGATCTGGAACGGAAGATGAAGGAAAAGGCGGAAAACTATGAATTTGAAGAGGCCGCGGAATACCGGGATTTGATAGAAAGCGTCCGGCATGTCACCGGTTCCCAGCGGGTGGTTAAGACCGGCGGTATCGACAGGGACGTCATTGCTCTGGCAAGACAGGGCGAGGAGACTGTGGTGTCCGTCTTTTTTGTCCGGGACGGAAAGCTGTTGGGGCGCGAGCATTTTCATATCGAGCAGTCCGGTCAGGAGAGCGGAAGCGGACTGATGGAAACCTTTATCAAGCAGTATTATAACGGCACGCCCTTTGTGCCCAATGAGCTTTTGACGGAATTTCCGGTCATGGAGCAGGAGCTTTTGGAACATTGGCTTGGAGAGCGGCGGGGAGGCCGGGTACATATCATCACGCCTATGAAGGGCGAGAAATCCAAAATGATTGATTTGGCAAGGGAGAATGCCAGAGTTGTTCTCTCAAGAGATTTGGAAAAGATGAAACGGGAGGAGGCAAGAACAGTGGGCGCGGCCAGGCAGTTAGCCGAGCTTTTGGGGCTTCCCAGCGCAGACCGGTTAGAGGCCTTCGATATCTCCAACACCAGCGGTTATCAGTCTGTGGCCTCCATGGTAGTCTTTGAAAAAGGGCGGGCCAGAAAAAACGCCTATCGGAAGTTTAAGCTCCGCACCGTAACCGGACCGGACGATTATAAGAGCATGAAGGAAGTGCTGACCAGAAGGTTTACCGACGAGCGGTTTGACGTGTTTCCGGATATTCTCATGATGGACGGCGGCAAGGGGCAGGTCAATGCCGCGGAGCAGGTGTTAGAGGAATTAGGCATACGCATACCGGTCTGCGGCATGGTGAAGGACGACAACCACCGCACCAGAGGGCTTTATTACCGCAATAAGGAGATTTCCTTTCCAAGAAACAGCGAGGTCTTCGGTATGATTACCCGCCTTCAGGACGAGGCGCACCGGTTTGCCATTACCTATCACAAGCTGCTGCGGGGGAAAGAGCAGGTTCACAGTATTTTAGACGATATCAAGGGCATAGGCCCTGCCAGAAGAAAAAACCTGATGCAGCATTTTAAGGACATTGAAAAGATTAAACAGGCAGATGTTTCGGAATTAGAGGAGGTTAAGGGCATTACGCCGCAGGCGGCCCGGTCAATATACGAATTCTTTCACTCCGGGGAGTAGGAAAAAGAGATGCCGTAAATTTTTGCGCAATTATACCAAAAATTGCTAGAGTTTACGGGGTAGTTATGGTAGAATGGTTTCAGAAGAAGGAGGTAGAAAATGTATTCCATCACATTGACACAACTGATTGACAAGATGAATCTGACCAATCATATTCCGGAGATTGATACCGATAAGATTTTAATCACAGACCCGGACATTAACCGTCCGGCGGTACAGCTCTCCGGTTTTTTTGAGCATTTTGACGCTAACCGGATACAGATATGCGGAAATGTGGAACACGCCTATATCAATAGTATCCATGACAGGGACGAGAGCGCCATGGTATTTGACAAGCTGTTTCAGCACAAGATTCCCTGTCTGGTGTTCTGTCGGGGATTACAGCCCCAGGATTTTGTCATAGAGGCAGGCAAGAAATACGGGGTTCCGGTGCTTACCTCGGACGCCACCACCTCTGCGTTTGTCCATGAGACAGTGCGCTGGCTGCATGTGGAACTGGCGCCTAGAATTTCTGTCCATGCGGTTTTGGTAGATGTATACGGCGTGGGCGTTATGATTATGGGAGAGAGCGGTATCGGTAAATCCGAGGCGGCTTTGGAGCTGATTAAGCGGGGACACCGTCTGGTCTCTGACGATCTGGTGGAGATTAAAAAGGTGTCGGACGACACTTTGGTGGGAACCGCGCCGGAGATTACCAGGCATTTTATCGAGCTGAGAGGAATCGGAATTATTGACGTAAAGGCTCTGTTTGGCTTTGAGTGCGTGAAGATGACGCAGTCCATTGACCTGGTTATCAATTTAGAGGAGTGGGACAAGGATAAGAGCTATGACCGGTTAGGCTTGGAGGAGCAGTATACGGAATTTCTCGGCAACAAGGTAGTCTCCCATAACATTCCGATCCGTCCAGGTCGAAATCTGGCAATCATTGTGGAGTCCGCGGCGGTCAACCACCGCCAGAAGGAGATGGGTTATGACGCTGCCCAGGAAATCTATAACCGGGTAACGAATAATATGAATAAAAATAAGCAGATGTGATTGGCTTATGGTGAATACAGAATTTTGAAGGTTCACAAACACATTCACAGGAGAGCAAAAGGAGGGGTATAAGATGAAGAAATATGTATTTGGCGTGGATATAGGAGGAACCACAGTAAAACTGGGATTTTTCACTGTTGACGGCGAGCTGCTTGACAAGTGGGAGATTACCACGAGAAAGGACGAAGGCGGAAGGTTTATCCTGCCGGATGTGGCGCAGTCGATTGAAGACAAGATGGCAGAGAAGAATGTAGACAAGGAAGATGTGGCGGGCGTAGGCATCGGCGTGCCGGGACCGGTGCGGGACGACGGGACGGTGCTGCGCTGTGTGAATTTAGGCTGGGGCGTCTTTAATGTGGAGCAGGAGGTGGAACAGCTTCTCGGACTGCCGGCCAAGGTGGGAAATGACGCCAATATGGCTTCTCTTGGAGAGATGTGGCAGGGAGGAGGAAAAGGATTTTCCTCTATTGTCATGGTCACTCTGGGAACCGGCGTTGGCGGCGGTATCATCATTAACGGCAAGATGCTGTACGGAACCAACGGCGCGGGCGGGGAAATCGGACATATCTGTGTGAATGATTCCGAGACCGAGGTCTGCGGCTGCGGCAAAAAAGGCTGCTTAGAGCAGTATACCTCTGCAACGGGAATTACCCGGATGGCAGAGCGGGCGCTCAACAATACGGAACGTCCGTCAAAACTTAGAAATGTGCAGTACATTTCCGCCAAAGAAATCTTTGACGCAGCCAAGGAGGGCGACGATTTAGCCTTAGAGCTGGTGGAGGAACACGGAAGAACCTTAGGCAAGGCGTTAGCGACGGTTGCCTGTGTCTGCGATCCGGAGGCTTTTGTGATTGGCGGCGGCGTGTCCAGGGCCGGTGAGATTTTGTTAGAGACCACTGCAAAATATTATCAGCAGTATGTGTTCCATGCCTGCAAGAACACAAAATTCGTGCTGGCAACCTTAGGCAACGATGCGGGAATCTATGGCTGTGCGGAGGCAATCCTGACAAAGTAGTAAATGACAGGAAAAATTTTCCATATTTTGGGTATGGAAGGTTCAAATAACACTATAATTGGTAAAAAAGACGAAAGGGGGAATTTTCTCCCCCTTTTTTTCGTGACTTATTACATTGATTTTCTCTAAAGGGATAGAATATAATGAGAAAGTATGAGAAGGTGCAGGCTTTCTTATTTATATAGCTATCGAATCAATAGAGCGGGCGGGGGAGCATGGAACAGAGTTTAATCAATTTATTATACCGTATTGTCGGGGAACGGAATGTTCAATTAGAAGAACCAATGGCAAAGCATACCACTTTCCGGATTGGCGGTCCGGCGCAGGTTTTTGTGACGCCCCGGTCTGTGGAGGAGTTAGGGCAGGTAGTACTGGCTGTAAACAACAGTAAAATCCCATATTTTGTCGTTGGCCATGGCAGTAATCTGTTAGTCAGCGACAGGGGAATCCAGGGCGTGGTGATTCAGCTTTATAACAATTTTGCTGATTTTACCATTGATGGAGGCAAGGTATATGCCAAGGCGGGAGTTATGCTGAACCGTTTGGGAAATGCGGTCCGGGATGCAGGGCTTACAGGTTTTGAGTTTGCAGCGGGGATTCCGGGCACCTTAGGCGGGGCTGTCATGATGAATGCCGGAGCCTATGGCGGAGAGATGAAGGATATTGTAACCGCAGTCCAGCTCATGGACAGTCAGGGCAATCTCTTTGAGAAATCCGGCGAGGAGATGGAATTTTCCTACCGGCACAGCATTATAGAAGAAAAGGGATATATAGTGATTGGCGCTACCTTAACCTTGCAGGAGGGCGATATCGGGGAGATCACGGCGAGGATGGAGGAATTGGCTTTGGCGAGAAAGACCAAGCAGCCTTTAGAATACCCCAGCGCCGGTTCGACCTTTAAGCGTCCGGAAGGTTATTTTGCCGGCAAGCTGATTATGGATGCGGGCCTTAGAGGATATGCGGTAGGCGGCGCGCAGGTGTCGGAAAAGCACTGCGGTTTTGTGATTAACAAAGGCGGCGCTACTGCTGCGGACGTGCAGCGCCTGATGGAAGATGTGCAGCATAAGGTATATGATAAATTTCAGGTACAGTTAGAACCGGAGGTACGGTTTGTGGGAATGGAACAGGAAGGTTAAAAAATGCGATTTGTGATTGTGACAGGCATGAGCGGGGCCGGCAAGAGTACGACCTTAAATACTTTAGAGGATATGGGATATTTCTGTGTGGACAACCTTCCCATCCAGTTGATTATGCGTTTTGCGGAGATTGCCTATGGAGACGACAACGATATAGACAATGTGGCAATTGGCGTAGATATCCGAAGCGGCGTATATTTAGAACAGCTCTCCGAATGTCTGAAGCAGTTAAAGTCCTCTCAGTATGATTATGAAATTCTGTTTTTGGATTCTAATGATGATGTGCTGATTAAACGGTACAAGGAGACAAGAAGAAACCATCCGCTGGCAAGAAACGGACGCATTGAGGACGGAATCAAGGCGGAGCGCAGCCGGATTGCCTTTTTGAGAAAAGAGGCCGATTACATTATTGATACCACAAGTCTTCTCACCCGGGAACTGAAAGTGGAACTTGACAAGATCTTTATAAAGGATGCAGAGTATCATAATTTTATTATCAGTGTGGTTTCTTTCGGATTCAAATACGGGATTCCCAGAGATGCGGATTTAGTCTTTGACGTTAGGTTTTTGCCTAATCCCTATTATGATTTGAGTCTGCGCCCCCTTACCGGCAATGACGAAGCCGTGCAGAATTTTGTCATGCAGTTTGACGAGGCAAGGGAGTTTATGAACAAGTTAGCTGACCTCTTGGAGTTTTTGATTCCCAATTATATAAAGGAAGGGAAAAATGGCCTGGTCATTGCAGTGGGCTGTACCGGCGGCAAGCATCGGTCTGTCACCCTTGCAAACGGGATTTATGAGGAGCTTCAGTCACTCCCCTATACGGTCAGAAGATACCACAGGGATTTGGAAAAGGATGCAGTGAGAAAGGGATAAGCGATGTCGTTTTCTGCAAAGGTAAAAGAAGAGATTGCGAAGCATTATAGCAAAAGCAGGCATTGTCAGATTGCAGAGCTGTTGGCCTTGGTGCTTGCCACCGGTGAAGTGGAATTGCAAGACGGCGGGGCAAGGCTGGTCTTTCATTTGGAAAACGAATTGGCAGGAGATAAATTAATCCGGCTTTCGGAGCAGATTTTTGATAATAAAATGCCATTTATCAGGCAGAATAAATATATTGTATTAGAGCAGTCGGATATGACAGAGAGGCTGCTGCAGACAGTAAAGCTTTCGGATTATGTGGAATATTTAGAGGAGGACTGGCTTAATGAGGAGGAGCTTTCCCAGATAGGAGAGGATGATATTACCTATGTGTCCATGCGGGGCGTTTCTCTACAGAACTGTCAGTTTCCGGGGCAGGTAATCCAAAAGGACTGCTGTAAAAAAGCTTTTATCCGGGGTATGTTTTTAGCCTCCGGTTCGGTAAACGATCCGCAAAAGGCTTATCATTTTGAGATTGTGGTCCGCAGCCGGGAACTGGCGGAGGCCGTGCAGAGGGCAATTAACAGCTTTTCATTGGAGGCCCGGATTGTAAAGCGGAAGAAATATTATGTGGTATATCTGAAAGAGGGCTCCATGATTGTGGACATTTTGAATATCTGCGAGGCGTATGTCAGCCTGATGGACATGGAAAATGTCAGAATCTTAAAGGACATGCGCAATGATATCAACCGCCGGGTGAATTGCGAGACCGCCAATATCAAGAAGACGGTCAATGCGGCGAGACGTCAGATTGAGGATATCGAATATATCGAAAAGACAAAGGGGCTAAAGTATATCAATGCTTCTTTAAGACAGATTGCGCAGGCCAGGTTACAGGAGCCGGACGCCAATCTGGCAGAATTAGGACAAATGTTGAATCCGCCGGTATCAAAATCCGGCGTGAATCATAGATTAAGAAAGATAAGCAGCATAGCACAGGAATTGCGTGAAGGTGAGCAGTTGTAAGGAGGAAAAGAGAGATGACAAGCAAGACGGTAATGGTAAATTTGGCGGCGGATGCAGAGGCAAGACCGGTGGCGGTTTTGGTGCAAAAGGCAAGCCAGTTTGACAGCAAGGTTTACATTATGGCAGAGGATAAGAAGATTAATGCCAAGAGCATTATGGGCATGATGAGTTTAGGCCTCAGGCAGGACGAGGAGGTTACTGTGACTGCGGAGGGGACTGATGAGGAGAAGGCGGTAGATGCCCTTGCCCAATATCTTCAGGATGCAAAATAGCCTGTTTTTCATAGTCTTTTTGTGCTTTCTGGGTTTTCAAATAAAAGATTCTGTGTTACAATCATTTTGATGAATGTAAATGAAGAACAAGGATGTTCGTATTAATTTCAAAGGAGTGTTGATTATGGCAGGAATGAATGGTATTTGGGGTGGATATAACGATTATTCGTATATGTTTGGAAGCACCAGCATGAATCGGTCCACCACAGGGAATATTTTAGGAATTGATTTAGCGGAATATGCTTCTGTTACAAGAGGCTCCTACAGCAAGCTGATTAAGGCTTACTACCAGAAGTATGGCAAGGATGAGAGCGACAGCAAGGTTAGCTCTAAGGATAAGGATTCTACGGCAACCAAGAACTCTCTTAAGACCAATGCAGATAAGCTTTATAAGGCGGCTGAGGCAGTTACCGCAACAGGTAAGGATTCTATCTTTAAGAAGGTAGATATTAAGAACGAGGAAGACGGAACGACAACCAAGGGATATGATACCGATAAGATTTATAAGGCAGTGAATAGTTTGGTAGAGGCGTACAATGGTATGGTAAAGGGTTCTACCAGCAGCGAGGATCACGCAGTATTGAGACAGACGCTTCGGATGATTCAGGCTACCGGAAGCAATTCTTCTCTTCTTGGCAAGATTGGTATTTCCATGAATGCTGACAATACTTTATCCATTGACGAGGAGAAGTTTAAGGAAGCTGATATGAATGTGGTGAAATCCCTGTTCAACGGCAGCGGCTCTTACGGCTCACAGATTCAGTCCGCAGCAAGCAGTATTTATCTGAATGTCAATGATTCGTTGGGCAACAGCAATTCCTATACTGCGGCAGGCACCTGGGGAAGCTATACGTCCGGTAATATCTTAGATAGTTTATTATAGGAGCAGACATATTTATTTAGTGTTTCATAGGAATAGTGAGAACGTCGAAGGATAACCCTTTGGCGTTCTTTTTTCATAAAGGTTTTAGGGTTTAGTTACTTGCCCTTTGGGAGTAGTTGTGGTAAAATTAATATAATTATGTTCCGTATTTATTATTATGGGAAAAGAAGGTGAGTGGGATGGGGCGTTTTGCAAATTTTTTGAATAAGATTCCTTTTGTAAAGCAGAATATCAAACAGGAAGCAGAGCAGACGAACAATGTGGAAAAGCAGTACAATAAGGCGCAGGAGTTGATCCAGCATGGAATTTCCGAAGAGGCGATTAAGGCGCTGAACCAGATTGCAGATATCGGTATGATGGAGATGCAGTACCAGCAGTTTGGCTGTGAAGCGTTGAAGATATTAGGAGAAGTATACGAGACCGGTAAGTATCAGAATATCCAGACGAAGGTTGACAGAGAAATGGCCGCCAAATACTATGAGCGGTATATCAAGCTGGTAGAAGACGGGAATTTGCTCTACAAGCTGGGCCTGCTTATGTTAGATTTGCAGAATTTTTCCAAGGCCATTACCTATCTGGAAAAGGCGGCGTCCTATAACGTATCCCAGGCGTTTATGCGCTTGGGGGATATCTATGAAAAGGGCTTGAACCGGATTGATGAGTTTGGACAGAAAAGTGATTTTGTCGTACCCATTGATATCGAAAAGGCCAAATCCTGGTATCAAAAGCTGGCTGACAAGGGCGATGACAAGGCGAAGGCGGCAGTGGAACGGATTGAATACAATGCCACCCATGCCGACAGTATCGAGTTTGAGGAAAAGGATAAGATTTACTCTGAGATTTTGGAAAAGCGGAAAGCCAGAGGCATTGAGTTTCGTTATAAGGCTCAGGACGCAACCAAACTTCAGTATCAATATACCTATGTCCATGACCAGGTGGAGGGATATATACACAAGCTGCCGAAGGACTGGGTAAAGAGCATTGATGTGGATACGGATGAGGAGTACTATGCTCCCAGCCATACCTATACGGATTTTGCCATTTATGTTACTTATACGACAGTGCCAAAGGATTCCGAGAGAAGGATTGACGATTACCTCTACTATATGAATGAGGCGTATGATTTGGATATCAATATTACGCCGTATATTACGGAATATGCCAACGGTATTTCCGCCCGGTTTTACCACAAGGAGATTGACAAGGGAATTGTAACCTTTGTATTTAAGCAGAAGAATCGCTGGGCCTGCCTTCGGTTTATCTGTTCTACCATGGATATCATGGAGCAGTACAATGAGATTATCTTTGAGGTGGCTAACTCCTTTGCCTTTGTCATTCCTACCCTGCTTAGCAACAAGAGCGCCAACCGTACGGAGATTCAGTATTACAATGAGGCGTTATACTATTACAATATGGAAGACTACGACAAAGCTATGCACTATGCCACAACGGCGCTGCAAAATGGCAGTGAAAAGGCAAGCTATCTGTTGATTGAGCTTTACTTTGACGAGGACAGTCCTTACCGGGATATCAATAAGACCATAAGCTACGCCAAGCAGTTGTTCGAGGCCAATAAGGACCCGGATCTGGCGTTTTTAATCGGAACTATTTACGACCAGCAGCTTAAGAATTATGTGGAGGCCAAGTCATGGTATGAAAATGCAGATCGGCTGAATCATAAGCGGGTGCCGTTTTATCTGGGAAGATTTTACTACTATGGTTTGGTTGGTGGCAAACGGGACGGCGTTAAGGCGTTAGAGTATTTGAAGAAAGCCTTAGAGAACGGTATCTTTGAGGCGGAACCCTATATTCGGGATATTGAAAGCTTAGGTGATCCGGAGAAGCTACAGGCTACCATTGATATGTGGGAGCGTGCGGTAAATGAAGGCATTGCCGATACCGCCTTTAAGGTGGCTATGAATAAGCGGGAGCAGGTATTTTATCTGGCAAGTGATGAAGAGATTGAGCAGGCGTTTGCCAAGGCTATTGAGTTGGGCAGCGTGCGGGCGGCTTACGAGTATGGCGCCTATTGCCAGGCGAAGGAGAAGGAGGAGGGCTATTCCGGCCCAATCCGCAGTCTGGATTACTTCTATCAGGCATATGAAGCCGGGTACGAGGATTTCGGGAAGGAATATCTGTATCAGGTTGTGGAGCATAAGATTTCCAAGGGCGTGACGCCGGAGGAGAAACAGTCGCTTTACTATGATGTGGCAAAGAAGGGTTCTATCCCGGCGCTTAAGCAGTTGCTTGGTCTGGTAAATAGTCTTGACCAGTCCATGATTGACCTCTATGAGGGGCTGAAGGAAGTGGTGAAGCAGGGGGATGTGGACGCTTTAAGCTGTATGCATTTGATTGAGGAACAGTTTAAGGAATTGCTGAATCCGAAAGAGAACAGCTCTAATAAGGTTATCCAGAATAAGTTCTTCCGTCTGCAGGTACCAAAAAGCTGTACGGCTGTGATTAATGACGAGGGCGGAACCATTCGCTTTGCAGATTCCGTAGTGGAGTTTGCCGTTGCGGAAATGCCGGTAAATGTCAACTCTGAGGAGGAATATAATAAAATCTTTAATCTGATTTACAGCGAGTATGCAGACGAAGAGAATTCCGAGATTCTGGTGGCAAACTCCAGAATGGTAGGTTCCGGTATGCTGACGAGGAAGGCGGGGAATAATAAGTACAGTATCCTTCTGATCAGCTCAAAGAACCAGTACCTGTTCAAGTTAAGCTCCATTGACAGGCGGGAACTGATGCGGTTTAAGGAGCAGGCGTTAGAGATTGCCCTGACATTGGTTGAGTCCGGTGAGATTTATGTGGCAACAGGGGAAAAGGCCAATAAGCATATCGGTCTGACGCTGTTAATGTCTAATACCACAGACAGCGGTATGCTGTCAATCAGCAAAGACGAGGATGACGAGGGAATGACCTTTGTGTAATGGACAGATATAGTTTTGGAAAATAGGGGAGAGGAGAAAGCAGGAGATGCTTTTTCCTCTTGTTTAT
>CANREG010000033.1 GCA_947629565.1 uncultured Lachnospiraceae bacterium | reverse complement strand
CAGCAGGATTTCTTAAAACCGATGGCAGTGCGGGAAAATGGGAAGGAATTATCCTGTGGCGGTATTAGATTAATATAGCGGAATATATGGAAAGAGAGGCCGCAGAAGGCAGGGCGCAAATTTATTTGGGAGGAATTGGAATAGCGGGGAAGGTTTGGAAGAATTTGCTTGTCAGTGGGTTATAGATTGTTGTAAAATGGGGGAGAATTGAAATTAGGAAGATGGGAAAGGACAGGGATATGCGAAAAACGAAGATTATTTGTACATTGGGACCGGCAACGGAGGATGACGGGGTTTTACGGCAGCTTATGACAGAGGGCATGAATGTGGCAAGATTTAATTTTTCCCATGGGGATCATGCGCAGCATGCCAGAAATTTAGAGAGGGTAAGGTCTTTAAGGGAGGAATTGGGACTTCCGATTGCCGCCCTTCTTGATACAAAAGGACCGGAAATCCGGGTGGGAGATTTTAAAGAAGGCAAGGTTCAGCTAGCGGACGGACAGAAATTTACGCTGACCACCAGGGAGATTGTGGGAGATCAAAACGAGGTTTCCATTACCTATAAGAACCTGATTCATGATATTGAGGTGGGAACCAGAATTTTAATTGATGACGGCCTGATTTCCATGCGGGTGGAGTCCATGACGGATACGGATATTGTCTGCGTGGTGGAAAACGGCGGGCCGGTGTCCAACCACAAGGGAGTGAATGTGCCCAATGTGGCGTTATCCATGCCCTATGTCAGTGAGAAGGATCGGGCTGATATCATTTTCGGCATTGAACAGGGCTTTGATTTCATTGCCGCTTCTTTTGTGCGGACTGCAGACGACATTTTGCAGATTCGGGATATTTTGAGCCAGCATAATTGCAATTTTATCAATATTATTGCAAAGATTGAGAATATGCAGGGCGTGAACAATATAGATGAGATTATCCGGGTTTCCGACGGCGTGATGATTGCCAGAGGCGACATGGGCGTGGAGATTCCTTTTGAGGATGTGCCCTCTATTCAGAAGATGATTATCAAAAAGGTGTACAATGCGGAAAAGATTGTGATTACCGCAACCCAGATGCTAGATTCCATGATGAAGAACCCAAGGCCCACAAGGGCGGAGGCAACAGACGTGGCAAATGCCATATATGACGGCACGTCGGCGATTATGCTCTCCGGCGAGACGGCGGCGGGACTGTATCCCGTGGAGGCTCTTAAGACCATGGTGCGGATTGCAGAGCGGACAGAGGCGGATATTGATTTGGTGAAACGGTTTAACAACAGGGAAAATCTGGTGAATCCGGATATTACCAACGCCATTGCGCATGCTACCTGTACGACAGCCATGGATTTAAATGCGGCTGCCATAGTGACAGTGACGAAATCGGGAAAGACGGCCCGCATGATTTCCAAATACCGGCCCTCCTGTCCCATTATCGGCTGCACGCCCTATGAAAATGTGTGGCGGCAGTTAAACCTTTCGTGGGGCGTCCGTCCCCTGATGGTGGAGGAAAAGGACAACACAGACGAACTGTTTGAGCACGCCATTGAACTGGCGGAGAAGGAAGGCTATGTAAAGCAGGGAGAGATTACGGTTATTACCGCCGGAGTGCCGCTTGGCGTATCCGGTACTACCAACCTGATTAAGGTTCATGTCGTGGGCCACATTCTGGTTAAGGGCCGTGGCGTCAACAACCGCAAGGTTACGGCAAGCCTTTGCGTCGGCAAGGACGAGATGGATATTGTAGATAATTTCAAAGAGGGAGATATCATTGTATTGCCGGAAACCAGTAATGATATTATGGACGAGCTGCGGCAGGCTTCCGGTATCATTGTGGAGAAGGAAGGACATAATTCCCATGCGGGAATCGTGGGGCTAAGCCTCGACATTCCGGTAATCCTCGGGGCGGAAAACGCCACAGACATTTTGAAGTCCGGCGCAGTCGTGACGATGGATGCCGAAAAGGGAATCGTTTCTTCTAATTAGCATTTTGACAGGCGGATGCCGTCGGTAAAGGAGTAGCGGGCATTTGCTTAGAAGGAGATGCTCACCGGTAAAGGGTAAGCAGACGTTTGCTTTGAAAGCGGCGGTATAATTTGTATCATAATGGATACCATAAAGGAGAAAGCATGGCAGAGATAAAAAAGCAGACCATTCCCTGTCCGAAGTGCGGCAAGCCGTTGGAAATAGATATGTGGGACAGTGTTGAACTTCCGAGAGACAGGGAACAGAAAGAAAAGATAATGAACAATCATTTTTTTGGCGCAGAATGTGGTACCTGCGGAGAATTTATCCCTGTGGGATATCAGTGCACCTACAATGATATGGAGAGGAAATATTTTCTCTGGCTCCTGCCAAAGTTAGGGGAAAAGGAACAGCAGGCGGTACTGGAATATAATGAACGGCTGATAAAGGACAATCCGTTCCGGCTGGCGAGAAGCGGATACCGGCACCGGGTTGTGCAAAGCATAAGCGAACTTCGGGAAAAGATTCTCATTTTTGACGAGAGGTTAGATGACCGCTATATTGAACTGATGAAAATGGCGTATGCCCCGATAATCCGGCAGCGGCTGCAGACAAAGAGCAGGATAACGGATATCCGGTTTCAAAAGCAGCCGGACGGAGAGTACAGCTTTCTGGTAATTTTTGATGACCGGCCACCGGCCAATGTGCTTGTGGATATGGATACCTATGATGGGACTAAAAATCGGATGGAAAACCGGTTGGAGCCGGAGACGCCGGGGAACCTTATATGCGTCAATGCAGGATGGGCGGCGGAGGTTATGGGAATTGCCCCGGACAGTCAGCAGAACGGTAACTGATTTTCATACAATTATTTTATGATGTGAGGAGGCTTCATTTATGGCATTGGTAAATGTAACAAAGGATAATTTTGAGGAAGAGATTTTAAAGGCGGAGCAGACAGTGCTGGTGGATTTCTGGGCAGGTTGGTGCGGTCCCTGTAAAATGTTAGGCCCGATTGTGGATCAGGTTGCGCAGGAACACCCGGAGATTAAGGTCTGCAAGATAGACATTGACGAACAGACGGAACTGGCTATGCAGTATAAGGTTATGAATATTCCAACGCTTTTGGTGTTTAAAAATGGTGAGGTTGCCAATCAGAGCGTCGGTGTGATTTCTAAGAGCGAAATTTTGGAGCTGCTGTAAGCAGGCGGAAAATATGGGTGTCACAAAAAACTGCCAGGGGCGCATGAATCAGCGCTTTGGCAGTTTTTTTCATAATTTCTCTCACTGTCCTGTTTTTGGGACAGTAATTTCTGTAAAATTTCTTATATAAAGATATGAATCTTTTTATAAGCAATTTGCGCAGCAAGGCTGTTATGGGACAGGCAGGGCAGTTGCGATAATTTTTGCAGAAGGAGGAAGGGAATATGAAGTATCAGAGAGAAAAAGAACGAAGGATTAGCGTTTTTGAAGACACGATGCAGTTATGTGAGAGGGAGCCGTTTCTGGCACAGGCAATTTTTGCAACGCAGAGGAAGACCAGAATGTATAAGGCTCCACTGAAAGAACTGGACAGGTCGGAACCATCGAACCGGAATTGCCGGATTACCGTCTCTGCGAGGCGGACGCTGGAGGCGGCTTATGAGCTGGCCGGGGAATATCCAGATAGTAGGATTGGCGCGCTTAACTTTGCTTCCGCCACGAATCCGGGGGGCGGGGTAATCCGGGGCAGCAATGCGCAGGAGGAGTGCATTTGCCGCTGTACTACCTTATATCCGTGCCTGAATGTGGATAAGCTGCGGAAGGAGTATTATAACGTTCACCGCCAGAGACATTCTGCGTTGTACACCAACGCCTGTATTTATACGCCGGATATCGTTTGCGTGAAGTCCGATGCGGCGTGGCCGGAGCTTCTTCCTAAGGAGCAGTGGCTTACCTTGGACATGATAAGCTGCGCCGCCCTGAATTTAAGGGCAAGATCCTTTAGCAATATGAATTTGTTTGCCGGAGATGCAGCGGATATTACAGATGAAGCGTTAGAAGAATTGTTAACTAAGAGGGTTAAGGGGATTTTTCAGGTTGCGGCTTGCCATGGCATAGATGTATTGGTGCTTGGCGCCTTTGGCTGCGGGGCTTTTTGCAATCCGCCTGAGATAACAGCGAAAGCTTTTGCAGCAGCGTTAGAGGAATACCGCGCTTATTTTCAGGCTGTGGAGTTTGCGGTATATTGCAGTCCGAAGGATATGCATAATTACAATGTGTTTCGGGAAGTGTTTTCACCTTTGGAACCATAGGCATAACCCTTGAGAATAGTTCATACAATGTATAAAAGTATTCTCAGGGGATTTTCTTGAAAGCATATATTGAAGAAAGAGCAATGGAGATTGGAGCATATATTATTAACTCCAATGCAACGGTAAGACAAACTGCCAGAAAGTTTGGGGTAAGCAAGAGTACGGTGCACAAAGACGTCTCTGAACGCCTTGTCCATATTAATCCGGCCCTTGCCGGCGAAGTGCGCAAGGTGTTGGATGTGAACAAGGCGGAGCGGCATATACGGGGCGGTCTTGCCACAAAAGAAAAATATCTTCATCAGAAATCATAAGGAAGGAGAATTTTAAGGTAAGGTTTAAGATTGCGGGATTCTTAAGAAATTCTGAAAATCTATGGATAATTATTGCAATACCAGGTATAATGTGAGAAAAGCTACTATATGGGAAAACTTGCTTATAAAGCCTTCACATGATATAATATGAGCACTTAATGAGCGCAAAGCGCGAATTTAGTGCGAGTAATATCTGTCACCTTAGCGAGAGAAACGAGCTTAGTTGACATGATATAATATGAGCATTTAATGAGCGCATTAGGATAACAGGCAATGCTGTTACGGCGTTTCATTAGAAAGCAAACCAATCGTATAGTTAGGGACTATGTACAATTAGTAAAAGAGGCAGGTGCAGCGATGAAATTTATACACATGGCGGACGTTCATTTAGGGGTGCAGCCGGATAAGGGAAAACCCTGGAGCGAGGACAGGGCAAAGGAGATAAAAGATACATTTGTTAAGGTAATCGAGAGGGCTGAGGAGCAGCAGATTGATTTGTTGATGATTGCAGGCGATTTGTTCCATATGCCGCCTTCCGAGGGAATGTTAAGGGATGTAGATTATATTCTTTCCAAGCTTACGAAGACGAAGACAATTATAATTGCCGGCAATCGTGATTATATGAAGCCGGACAGTCCTATGGCGAATTATGAATTTTCCTCAAAGACGATATGTCTGTCAGCAGATAAGATCAGCAACGTGTATATGAAGGATTTGAATACCTGTGTTACGGGATTTTCATATAATAGCAAAGAAAATGATGATGATATATTGAATCGTATCAAACCGGCAAAGCCGGGAGCGTTTAATATTTTGTTGGCCCACGGAGGGGATGCAAAGCATCTGCCTTTTAATAAAAAGGTACTTAGGGAATCTAATTTTGACTACATTGCCTTAGGGCATAGCCATAAACCGGAGATAATTAAAGAAAATGCAGTGATTATGTGCGGTTCGTTAGAGCCTGTTGGTCCTACGGATACCGGAACGAGAGGTTATATATATGGAGAGGTGGAAGACGGAGTTTTGCGCACGGAATTTGTACCAATAGCGCAGAGGTCCTATATGAATCTGCTCATTAATATTAAGCCCGATCATACGCCTCCTGCTATATTGGATTTGGTAGACAGACAGATTCAGAATCTGGGTACCCAGCACATTTATCGTCTTTTGGTAAGAGGGCATAATCACAATCATGATGTATTTGATTTTACAAGTTTAACACAGAAGTATAATATTTATGAGGTGATTACAGATACCGACGAACAGTATGATATAGGAAAGATTTGTGATGAGAATCAGGATAATCTGATTGGGAAATTTATTCATCAGTTGTCTGATAACTATTATACAGATGAGATTTGTAAAAAAGCCATCCATTATGGTTTGGATGTATTACTAAAGACAGGAGAGCAGTAATATGAGAATAGATAAGCTGCAATTGCAGGATTATGGACAATTTCATGACAAGAATATTTCACTGGCTCCCGGAATCAATCTGATATACGGTGCAAGCGAATCCGGGAAGACGACAATAAAAGATTTTATTGTCGATATGCTCTATGGAATTGATAAGGAACAGGAAACAAGCGCCCGCATTAATCACTATGAAAAGGTAAAGCCAATTAGCGGAGCAGGGTTTTCCGGCGCTATGGAGATTTGCGTCGATGGAGAAGATTACCGCATTGAGCGCAATTTTCTGCAGCAGGAGAAGAATACGTATGTTAAGGATTTAGATGAAAGCAAGGAAGTGCCGTTGCAGACGGAACATAGTTTGCCGGGTACTTTATTGAATACCCCTAAGAACATTTATGAAAATACTTTATGTATGGGACATAATGCGATGGCTGTCGAACGTAGTCTGGAAGACGCCCTGAATCAGCATATTGTAAGCGCAGCGTCTGCTAAAGCCGGAGACATTGATGTTGCTCATGCGATTGAACAGTTGGAGGAAAAAAAGAAAAGCTTTTCCAATTCGGAGCTCCAAAAGAGAGAGCAGGAGTTGGAAAGTAAACTCTCTCTGGATAGGGATTTTGACGCCGAACTGGAAGCGCTCAAGAAGGAAAAGGAGAAAGCAGAGGCGCAGGTAAAGAGCAGTAAGGAAGAAAAACTGCAGTTTACCCCTATTAAGAATCCTGCTACGGAACGCAGAGCGGAGGAGGCGCGGCAGCTTCAGGAAGAACAGGAGCCTGCTCAGCCGTTAACCAAGCGGGAACAGGATATACAGATGTTGCAGGGAATGGGTAAGAAAAGTATTTTGGATAATGTATTTGTGATATGGTTTATATCGCTGTTGGCTATTGCTTTGTTTGTACTGATTGCCCAGATTGTTCCGGTTAACGTTCCGGCAATGAAGATGGGTATAATCGGATTTGGAGTAGTGTTGGTTTTGATGACTACCATGCAGGTACTGTCAAGGCGTTCTAAGCTTTATCTTTTGTTGGAGGAGATGGAGATAGAACAGGGATTTCGCGCAGCTAAGGAAGGAAATTCTGATGAACTGGTGGCGGCTAAGAATAAATTGTCAGCCCTTCAATTGAAAGAGCAGGATATCATAAAGGAACGTGGCCGTCAGGAAAAAATGTTGGCGGAATTGAATGGCATTAAAGAAAAAATGCAGGCAAATGATATAGAATCAGAAGCGTTGGCGTTAGCAATCAGAACAATCCGGGATTTATCAGAGGATATTTATGATTCCTATGGCAGCGTATTGAATGCGCCTGTGTCTGACATTGTGAACCGGATTACGGGAGGCCGATATCCGGAGGTTAAGATTGATGATCAACTAAAGATTCTTGTTAAACAAGGAGCTTCTTTTATCAGCATGGACTATTTAAGTGTGAGTACGGTTTGCCAGATTTATTTTGCTCTCCGGTTGTCTGTTGCTGATATACTGATTAAAGAGAATTTGCCAATTGTCATAGATGACATTTTCGCCATCTATGATGAACAAAGATTAAAAGAAACACTAAGCGGTCTAAGCGGGTATCTGAACCACCAGATTATTATATTTACCATTGATCCTGGTATTCAACAGATATTTGCTGATTTGGGAATTGAGAGCAATTATATCGCTCTTTAATTAGAATTTCCAGGTGGACAGCTGGGGAAATGAGGGAATAAGCATGGCTGATAACAGAAAATCCACGTCAGATAAGAGCGGCAGCTCACGTACTGTTACAAAAGGAGGCCAGACTGCTGCAGTAAAAACAACACAGACAAAACAGACTTCGGGAAAAGGTTCTCAGGATATGGAACAGGCGCGGCGTAAGAAAGAGAAACAGATTCGCCGCAGAAAACGAAGAAAGGTAAGAAGGATTATACTGGCATATCTTTTCCTGATAGTTCTTTTGTTTGGAGCTATAGGCGGCTATGTGGTATATGAGAAGATTGGAAAACAGCTTCTGGAATACCGCAAAGAGGCACAGGAATTAGTCGCTAATTCCGATGAAAGTACGTTTCGGCAGGATGAAAGCTCCATCGTTTATGATGCGAAGGGAAAGATGATTCGGGAGGTTACAGGAGAAAAAGAGGTTTATTATAAGACCTATGATGAGATTCCTGCATATTTTGTAGAGGCAATGGTGTCGGTAGAGGACCGGAGATTTTATGAACATAACGGCGTAGACTATGAAGGCATTGCCAGGGCGGCGTACATTCTTTACAAAAATGATTTTAATATTACCCAGGGCGCAAGTACTATTACCCAGCAGCTTGCAAGGGGAATCTTTTTGTCTAATGATGTAACCTATCAGCGTAAATTCAGAGAGATCTTTTTAGCATGGGAACTGGAGAAAAAGTACACCAAACAGCAGATTTTGGAGTTCTATTTAAATACGATTAACTTTTCTAATGGTTATTATGGCATTGGCGCTGCGGCTAAAGGGTATTTTGATAAAGATTTGGACGAGCTTTCCGTTTCAGAGGTTGCTTTTTTGTGTGCCATTCCGAATAGCCCGGTATATTATGATCCGAGGACGAATTATGACCATACGATTGAACGGCGCAATAAGATTCTTAATGATATGCACGAATTGGGGTATCTGAATGATCTGGAACTGCAAATGGCCCTGGATGAAAAGATTGAATTGGCAGAAGAGAAAAAGATAAGCCATGACTATGTGGAGACGTTCACAAATTTCTGTGCAACTGAGGCTCTTATGGAAGCGGCAGGGTTTAAGTTCCAATATAAATTTGACACGATAGAGGAACAGCATAAATATAATGAGCAGTACAGAGAAAAATATGACGAATTTTATGCAGCTCTTTATACAGGCGGCTATCGAATCTATACGTCTATTGAACCGAAGAAACAGAAATTATTGCAGCAGACGATAGATGATGTGTTATCTGTTGACGAGAATAAGGACAGTGAAACCGGAATCTATGAGTTGCAGGGCGCTTCTACCTGTATTGATAACTCAACCGGAAGAGTTGTGGCGATAGTGGGTGGGCGTACCCAGAATGAGTTGGAAGGATATAGTCTGAATCGGGCATATCAGAGTGCCAGACAGCCGGGAAGTACGATTAAACCCTTAATTGTCTATACTCCCCAGCTGGAACGCGGCTATACTCCGGCAACAAAGGTAGATGATACTGATTTTGAAGATCCTAAGATGCCGGAGAATTCGGGGCGGTCATATTCCGGAATGATTTCGTTAGCTCAGGCAGTGGCAGCTTCTAAGAATGTGGTTGCTTATCGGTTGTATGGCCAATTGACTCCGGAAGTGGGAGTGGATTATCTGTTAAATATGAATTTTAATTATTTGACGATAGAGGATCGCCAGAATATGGCCGGTTGCCTTGGTGGATTAACCTATGGTGCCACAACGGTGGAGATGGCCTCCGGATATGCTACTATCGAGAATGACGGTGAGTTTCGGAAACCCACCTGTATTGTTGAGATTACAGACGCCCAGGGGAATGTTATTGTAGAGGACAAGCAGAAGTCAAAGACAGTTTATGAGTTGAATGCCTCCCGCATGATGATTTCCATGTTGAAGGGAGTGTTTACCGGTGGTACGGCAAGTGGACTTGGTATTCCGGGAATGTCCTGCGCAGGCAAGACAGGAACAACGGATAACAATACAGACGGCTGGTTCTGTGCATTTACTCCATACTATACCACCAGTGTTTGGGTAGGATATGACACGCCTCAGTCAACAAGAGGATTATGGGGTTCCACATATCCCGGAAGAATCTGGCATGAGTTTATGACTCCGATTCATGAAGGTCTGCAGGATTTAGGATTCCCGGATTTTGAGTGGGTACGCTCCACCAAAGACTGGAAGGATACCCGATCCAGTTCGGAAGATTCTGAGGATGATGATGATAAAAAGAAAAAGAAGAAAAAGAAGGAGAAGACGACGGAAGTTGATTCAGAGCCTTCTACCGATCAGACGGTTACGCCGCCGGTTGCACCGACGGATCCGGTGACGACGGAACCGCCGACTCCTGTGACGGAACAGCCGACAACGCAAGCTCCGGTTGCGCCCACAGAGCAGGTGACGACGCAGCCGCCGGCTCCTACAGAGCAGCCTACAACACAACCGTCATCACAGGTTGCACCTTCAGAACAACCGGCTACATAATTTAATTTGCTATTATATATAAAAAGAACCAATATGGAATGTATTGGTTCTTTTTATGTGTATCATAAATTATTGATTTAGAAATTTTCCCGTATTGTGTGTTTTGCGCGGTACTCGTTGATGCGGTCCTGAATCCGGTCGGTTGGATCTAAGATATCGGAGATAGATGCATCATGGTTTAAGTGGTCGATTAGCAGGGCAATGTATTTGCTCATATCTGCTGAGATATACCAGCCTCTCGAAAGCAAATCCGGCGTCTGATAGGTAAGATTGGTGGTAATTACCTTTTCGATGAGTCCTTCTTCTTTGGCTTTGTCAAATACCTCTAAGCCGTTAGTAAAGAGACCGAAAGTACATACGCAGAATACCCGTTTTGCCTTACGGCTTTTAAGCTGTCTTGCAACATCAATCATACTCTCTCCCGAAGCAATCATGTCGTCCATAATGATTACATCTTTCCCCTCGACAGAATCTCCTAAAAATTCATGGGCCACAATGGGGTTTCTTCCGTCAACAATCCGGCTGTAATCTCTGCGCTTATAGAACATTCCCACATCCACGCCCAATATGTTGGCAAAGTAGATGGCTCGGTTCATCGCACCCTCGTCAGGGCTGATAACCATTAAATGCTCCTTGTCCAATTCCAAGTCATGGGTGGATAACAAAAGTGCCTTTAAAAACTGGTAGGTTGGCCGGATGTTTTCAAAGCCATGTCTTGGAATGGCATTTTGCACTCTTGGATCGTGGGCGTCAAAGGTAATGATGTTGTCCACGCCGAGGCTGGCCAGCTCCTGAAGGCACAGGGCGCAGTCCAAAGACTCCCGCTTGCTTCTCTTGTGCTGGCGACTTTCGTATAAGAAAGGCATAATGACGGTAATTTTGCGCGCCTTTCCGCCGCAGGCAGCAATGACACGCTTGATGTCAGCATAGTGGTCGTCCGGTGACATAGGGCAGTTTCTTCCGTACATAGAATACTCGATGCTGTAATTTGTCACATCCACCATAATATATAAATCTTTACCTCTGACAGATTCTAACAGTTCTCCCTTTGCCTCTCCGGAACCAAAGCGGGGGCAGACGGAGTGCACAAGATAGGACTCCTTTTCGTAGCCGTTAAATGCAATGGTAGATTTTTCTGCATTATTTCTTGAAGAACGCCATCGCGATAAATAGGAGTCTACACGCTGACCGAGTGAGGTGCAGCTCTCCATGGCGATGATGCCTAAGGGACCTACGGGTATGGTTGATAATAAATTACTGTCGTTTGGCATGATTTTTCCTCCGTTATAAATGCGTTATTTTTGGATTTCCTTTTTTCTTTTGGCCAGCCGTATATTGCTGCCATAAAACTTAAAAACCTTGTATTCAGCGATAATGCGGGTAGTAATCCGGTCAGAATAGCGCTCTGTTAATTCCTGTAGATCCAAATTGGTGGAAATCAGGGTTGATTTCTTATCCCGCATCCGCGTATTTAATATATTATAAAGCTCAGAAGACACAAAAGAATTAGTGTATTCTGTGCCAAGGTCGTCGATAATCAGCAGGTCGCAGCTATAGAGATAGCGGTAGGTCTCCTCGCTTTGCGGATTCCTGCCCTTGTTCATCACAGCGTCGCTGCAGATATCCTCAAATAAATGAATAGAGGACTGGTATAAGACGGTATGGTGGGTGTCTAACAGCGCTTTGGCAATACAGTGTGAAAGAAAGGTCTTGCCAAGGCCGGTCCTGCCATAGAATAACAGATTTCCGCCGGCGTTATCAAAGGAGCTTACAAATTCCTTTGCTTTGCTTAAGATATTGCTCATATTTTCATAGGGAGAATAAGGATGGCTGTCATCTGTATCTTTTGGGTAATACGATAAGTCAAAATGTTCAAAATTCTCTGTCTGTAAAACCTGTTCTAAGTTGGACTGCCGGTAGAGAAGCGATATGGCAGCCTGTTCAAAACAGGAACAATACCGGGTTCCCACCCGCCCTGTATCTTGGCATAGCGGACAGGTATAGATAGGCTGCAGGTAATCCTCGGAATATCCGTTGGCTTGCAATAAGGCTTTTTTCTCTGCAATCAGTTTGTGATTCCTTTCCTTGGCGGAGCCGGTAGTATCATTGCCATGATCTAACCGCTCGCGGATTGCCTGGATGGAGGAAGCGGCTATTTCCTGATCAATCTTCCGAATCCGGGGCAGTTTTTCATAGACCTCCGCTTTCCTGTCCTTAAGCGTCAACTGATTTTCAATTTGTGTCTGCGCGTACCTGTCCATAAGGTCAGTGTACTGGGAACTGTTAAGGGGCATATTGTTTTCCTCTTTTTATTCGTTGTTTTCCTGTAAAAACAGAGATTCAAATTCACTTACCGCATTGCCGTCTGTAGAGCCTTTGTATTGGTTAAACTGGTTGCCGGAACCCTTCTTTTTTGTCGAGCTTTTTTTCTTTTCCGACTCCCACTGCTCATCTAAGGCGTCGATATCCGATAGTTTTTTTACATTCTGCTGATACCATTTTTCCAAAATGCCGTTGACATATTTAAAGTTCGCCGACTGGGGCCGGTTGGCAATAGCCCGCCGGCATGCCTCGACAATAATATTTTTGTCAAAAGAAAAAGTGTGGTACCAGGTATTGATAAAATCGGTTTCTGCCGGCGTGGGTACGCGGCTTCGGATTCCCAATTCCTTTAAAACCGTCACATATATGGAATTGTAATTCTTAGAGGCGGCCTTGGCGTCTTCCACGGAAGTGATATTATGCTTATACCATTCCAAAGCCACTGCCTCAATGTAACGGCAGCTCTTTTTGCCGATAGAGACGCAGTATTCCACCAGATATTCCAAAAGCTCCGGTGAAAAATGAAGCTCCTCATATATATAGAGCAGGGAATTAATGTCGCTCTGGGTTAATTGCTTTGCAAAATAAGTCTCTGTCTGGTACAAAAGGTTCCCAAAGTCCTCATCATTTTTTTTCTCTGCAATAAATGCCGGTTTATAGGTTACTTTCTTGGGGATGACAGCAGAGGTCCGAATGGCTTCGGCTGTGGCCGCCGCCTCTCGGTCAGGCTGTTCCTCTTTTTTCTCCGGCTCTGTGGCGTCGTCTACTCCCAGCATGGATAACAGGGAGGCTTCTTCCCGGTTGGGCGCCTTTGGAGTGAGGGGCAGCAGGGTAATGCCGGTTAAAATCTTATCTGTGGTGTATTGCAGCTGCAATACGCCCTGTTTAATCCAATAGCGGATAGCCCGGCAGATATCCTTTTCCGTCAGGTTAAAGTGGTCGGCAATGTCCGCTATGGTAACGGCCCGCCCGCTGCTTAGCAGGCGCACCAGATAGAGATATACCTTCACAAACTCTCCGTTCGCCTCTGTCATATAGTAGTCGATAAAGAAGTTGGAAACAGCAGAATAAGTCTCATGATTTTTAGTTGTAATGGTAATGCTTTCCACTGAATCTCCCTCCTTTTATGCGGTGTCATGAGGAACGGAAACGGTTCCGTTTTCCTCATAGCAAAGGCATTATAACACAGTGTTTTTAAAAAGAAAATAGAACACTTGTTTCAAGGAACGGGCGGGAAAAAATGTGGAAAATGTGGAAAATGTGGAAAGCGTGTTGACATAATATGGCGCACCGGAGAAAGAGCCTGTCACATCGGCATTTTCTTTTTTTGACTCTCAGATTATGTAAATAAATATATCCACAATCCATTCCTGTCAAGAGGAAAAAATAGGATTGTGGATATTGTGCAAAACTATTTTCCGAGGAGCTCCTCGCCTACTAAATACACATCTCCGGCCCCCATAGTTATCAACAAATCATTTTTTTTACAATTTTTTAACAAATAATTTTCAATTGCGGGGAAGGAACTGAAATATTTTACATCTGTACCGTATTCCTTAATCCGGTTCGCTAAGTCTTTGGCGTGTACCAGACCGGTGTCGGCCTCTCTGGCCGCATAGATATCCGTTACGATGACATGGTCAAATCCCTTTAGGGCGTCAGCAAACTCCTCCAACAGAGCCTTTGTCCGGGTGTAGGTGTGGGGCTGGAATACAACCCACAGCTCATGATGGGGCGTATGGGTGGCTGTGGCCAGCGTGGCCTTAATCTCTGTAGGGTGGTGGGCGTAATCATCAATGACAGTCACATTTCCTAAAGTTCCCTTTTTTTCAAACCGCCTGTGGGCGCCGCCAAAGCAGGCAAGTCCCGCAAGGGTATGTTCTCTGTCAATGCCGAGCAAATCCGCTGTGGCAATGACGGACAGGGAATTGGTAATGTTGTGGGTGCCGCCGATATTTAAGTGAACCCGCTCCTGTGGGCGGCCGTCTACGACCAGAGTGTAGTTCATATGTCCCTGTTCGTCCGCTTCTATATCGGTCGGATAATACCGGTTGGAGTCCTTCATTCCGAAAGTGACAATGTTGCAGGAAAGTTCTCTTGTAACCCTTGGCAGGCAGTCCATGTCTCCGTTTACAATCAGGGTTCCCTCTTTGGAGAGGTTGCCGGCAAAGGTGTGAAAACTTTCTATAATCTCATCTATGCCGCTGAAGAAATCCAGATGGTCCGCATCTACATTTAAAATGATACTGATATATGGATAAAATGCATGATAGCTGTTGGTGTATTCGCAGGCCTCCGCCACAAAATAGGGTGAGCTTCCCACCCGCACATTGCCGCCGATAGAATCCAATACCCCGCCGACGGAGACAGTCGGGTCCACGTCAGCTTCCATAAATACCTGACTTAGCATGGAGGTTGTAGTCGTCTTTCCATGAGTGCCGGCAACGGCAACGGAATATTGGTAGTTGTTCATAATCTGTCCCAAAAGCTGCGCTCTGGTCAGCATGGGGAGCTTCTTTGCCACGCAGGCGGCAAACTCCGGATTGTCCTTGTGGATTGCGGCGGTATAGACCACTAAATCAATGTCGTCGGTAATATTTTCCGCACACTGGCCGATATTAATTCTGGCTCCCATGGCAATCAGATTATCAACGATATCGGAGCCCTTGGCGTCTGAACCGCTGATCGTAAACTTCTCCTTCAGCAAAATCTCAGCCAGACCGCTCATGCTGATACCGCCAATCCCGATAAAATGCACATGGATGGGCTTTTCAAAATCAATTTGATACATAGCGTTATCCTTCTTCCCTCAAACTTTGCAGGCACCAGTCCCGTACCCGCCATTCCCCTTCATTATATAATATGAACCACCGTTTTACAAGTGCGTATACCGCCGATTGGAACGCCTTTTCCCCTTCCTCTGCCGCTTTTTATAGCATATCCGCCGGAAAGAAATCCTGTCCCCTTTTTCCTGCACTGGTTTCGGTTTTAAGAAATCCTGCCGCCCGCCTGCCCTGCTTGTTTGATTGCACGCGCTCCCGAAGAACTCGCGCCGGGGAGGGGTAATTGGGAAACATCAGCAGCCCCTTTAAAAACGCCGGTACTTGCGGAGGGTATCAAAAGTTATCTCCTTATAAAGTTTATGAAACCCTCCGCTTATGTACCGCTGCGTTTTTAACAGAGCGCAAGCGTGGCTGCATGATGTTTGCCCAATACCCCAACCCCGGCGCTCAAACACTTCTGCGCGCGTGCAGCAAGCAGGGCAGGCGGGCGGCGGATTTCTAAAAAACCGCGTGTCAGGAAAAAGGGGACAGGATTTCTTTCCGGCGGCAGGCGCTAATATTTACGGCAGATGAAGTGGAAAAGGCGCTTCAATCGGCGGATGTGTAAAATATATTTGACAAATTGTAAAATAAGTGTTATGTTTGTAGGGACAAGAGGAAGCGGCAGACCGGTGTGTTTGGGTGCGGAAGGATAGGAGGTTTGGAGAATGAAACTGGAGGTTAAGAATATTACGAAGTCCTTCGGAGACAAGGAAGTGTTAAAGGGAATTTCCTTTTCGGCGGAGGGTGGAAAGGCGCTGGGGCTTTTAGGGCGGAACGGAGCAGGGAAGACCACTACAATACGGATTCTGATGGATGTATTTCATGGGGACAGCGGCGAAATCCTGTTAGATGGGAAGCCTTTTGAGCCGAGAAAGGTGCAGATTGGGTATCTGCCGGAGGAGAGAGGGCTGTACCCAAAGAGGGAGATTTTAGAGCAGATGGTCTACCTGGCCAGACTGCGGGGGCTTAGTAAGAGCCAGGCGGAGAAGAATGCCAGAAAGTGGCTTGACCGGTTACAGGTGGACGCTGACGAGAAGAAGCTGTTGGAAACTTTATCTAAAGGGAACCAACAGAAGGTGCAGTTGGCCTCCACTTTAGTGTGCGATCCGGACATGGTGATTTTAGACGAGCCCTTCAGCGGATTAGACCCGGTCAATTCCCAGATTTTGCAGGAGGTGGTAAAGGAGCTGATTGCCGAGGGGAAGATTGTACTCTTTTCCAGCCACCAGATGAGCTATGTGGAGGAATTTTGCCAGGAGATAGTGATTATCAATCATGGCGAGATTGTCTTACAGGGAAATTTAGAGGCGGTTAAGCGGGAATTTGGAGAGAATCAGTTAGTTGTAGGCGGGGTTGGTTTTTCCGGCGAAGATATGGAAAGACTGATTAAGGAGCAGTTTGCAGAAATGGTGGAGATTACCGGAAGGGATAAGGAAGATGTCATTGTAAGGCTGCTGCCGGGGATAACCAGAACGGAATTGTTTCGCCGGCTGGGAAATGTGCAGGGCTTGGAAGTGGAACATTTTGAGACTTATAAACCGTCCTTAAATGATATTTTTGTGGCAAAGGTAGGTGAAGAGAGATGAAGCGGTTATGGACTGTAATGGAATTTGAACTGTTAAGTTATATGAAAAATAAGGGTTTTGTGATTACTTCTGTGCTGATTATGCTGTTAGCCGGAGGACTCACCTTTCTTCCACGGGTAATCGATATGTCGGATATTCTGGGAATCGAGGCGGAAAGCATGGAGACAGAGAAGGCAGAAGGCGTTGGGACAGATAGAGCGGAGACGGAAAATACTGCGGAAGGCCTAAAGACAGAAGGAGCAGAGACGGACGACGCAGAAGACACCGGGGACGGGGAAGATGTCTCGTCCGATATGCTCCGGCTGGGGTTAGTTGATGAGAAGGGGTATCTGCCGGACAAACAGGGGTTGGAAAAGTTTTTTGAAGATGCGGAGTTTGTTTATCTGGACAGTGAAAAGGAATTAAAGGAGGCTGTGGAACAGGACAAGGCGGACGCAGGATTTTTAGTGGTGGATGACATAAGCTACCGGTATTATGTGATGAACAAGGAAATGTCAGATGATAACCAGATGCGGTTTGAACAACTGCTTTCTGAAGTACACAAACAGCGGTATTGCGAGGCAAACGGGATAGATTATGAAAGCTTTGTGGCAGAATATGAAGCGCCGGTGCAGTGTGAGGAGACGGTGCTTGGCAAGGATGCGTCCAACAATTTTTGGTACTGCTATGTTCTTGTGATTGGAATCTTTATGCTGATTGTCTTATATGGCGTTACGATTGCCACCTCCATAACCACAGAGAAAAGCAACCGGTCCATGGAGGTGTTGATTACCAGTATCGATGCCGAATATCTGCTCTTTGGCAAGGTGTTCGCCGGAGTAGTGGCGGTAATCGTACAGGTTTCCCTGATTTTAGGGGCGGCTTTGGCCGGTTATGCAGTCAACCGCTCTTACTGGGGAGGCGTTCTGGACCCTCTTCTGGACATACCGGGAGAAGTGTTAGCCGCCTTTGCCGTATTTGGCGTTGGAGGTTTCGTGTTCTATGCGTTTTTATATGGGGCGATGGGGGCTTTGGTTTCCAAGACCGAGGATATGAGTAAGGTTACCGGGCCGTTGCAGATGGTCATTATGCTGGTCTATGTGGGTTCCCTGCTGCAATTGGAAAATCCGGATGGCGTTATGATGAAAATTTTTTCCTATCTTCCTGTCTCCTCTTATTCCGCCATGTTCGTCCGGATTGGCATGGGAAAGGTGGAAATGTGGGAGGTCCTTTTATCAGGGGGGATTTTATTGGTATCCATTTTCGCTGCGGGCTGGCTGGCGGCGAAGATTTACCGGATGGGAACCCTTCGGTACGGAAATCCTGTCAAGCTGAGCAGGGCGCTGAAAGAATTAAAAATGTGAAACGATACGGGAAAATAAAATTAGTTGACATAGTATAGGATAATCAAGAGAGAGGAGAAAGGCGTCATGAAAAATAAGAATATAATGACAAGGTTGACAATTGGGTGCTGCGTAGGCGCTCTGGCCGGTGTTTTGACTCAGAAGAAAAATATACAGCAGGTAGCAGGAGAAAAAGAAAAATTGGTTCTGCTGTTGTCTACGGTTGCGGGGGTAATATGCGGAATCTGTCTGGCGGCAGTGGCTGTGCTGATTATAAAAAAGCTGGGAGGAAAAATGGACGGCTTGTACAGGGAAGACGGCTATGACGAACGGCAGTTGGCGGTAAGAGGTCTGGCCTATAAGGCGGCGTACGGCACGCTGATGTGGTATGTGGGCATCATTTCGCTCTTATCGGAAATACTGGACATATCCTGGTTTATGTCTTTTTCCGGAATGTGGCTGGGCATCTGCCTTTCCATTCTGGTCTTTACCGTATTGTGTATTGTCAAAGACGCCTATATGTCTTTTTACAGCAACGCCAAAGGTATCTTAATGATTAGTTCCTTTGTCGGTCTTATTAATCTGGGAATAGGAATCGGTGTAATTTTGAACCGGAATCCCCTTTTGGTCGACGGAAAACTTTCCAGCCTGTATATCAACTTGATTGTGGGAATACTTTTTTGCATTACGACGATTACATTTTTAGGGAAAATCATTTATAATAGGAAACACAGGGAAGAAGACGAGGAGTAGCCTATGAAGAATCTGAAAATGAAATCTGCCCGCGCAGCGTTGGATATGTCCCAGCAGGATTTAGCCGATGCAGTACAGGTTTCCAGACAGACCATTAATGCGATTGAAAAGGGGGATTACAATCCCACCATTAATCTGTGCCGCTCCATCTGCCGGGTGTTGGGAAAGACGCTTGACGACCTGTTCTGGGAGGAGGAGAAATAGACGGGAATCCGAATCTTATTTCCGCGTAAACTGCATATGTTCCTTTAACAGTTCTCTATATAGCTGCTCGGCGCTCCAGAAAATGTTATGGGCAGTGACAACAGCCTTCAGGCCGATTGGCGGCAGGGAGGCTTTTTTATATGCTGCTAAGAAGGCGTCTACCTTATCCGAATCCATACCGGAAAACACCATCATTTCCGAAGGAAAATCCGGTCCGGAATAGGCGGTGCTTTCTCTGGCAAAGCCGGTAATGCCTGCTAAGTAACCTAATTTCTGGCTGTAGTCGGCAGGGGCGGGCTTTATGAGGGTTACATTAAGGTCCGCGCAGATTTGGCGGATGCTATTCTCTTTTGCAGATGATACATGAAATAAAAGTACGGTTGCTGCGGGCTGCATGGGGTTACTCCTTTTGGTATAATATATTTCTTAAAATGGTTTCCTATAATATTTCTGGCTGTTGGAAAATTGATTTTATTATAGCATCATATAAGAAAAAAGCAAAATATAACTTTTGTGTCACAAATCGAGGAATATCCGGAGGTAGGATTATTGGGGATTGTGCGTATATATGGAGAGACGATTGAATTATATAAAACTTGACACAAAATCATTAGTTTTGGAAGAAAAGGTTATATTTTTGGTTGACGAAAAAGAATACGAATGATAGAATTATTATACTTTTCGTAAGATTTTTGTATAAAAGGAAGGATAAATGGAGACGTTACAGTTTAGAAGGGTGACTAGAGATGTTGAAGATGTACATTTTGAATGTGGAAAAGAATCTATTAATGAATATGTGAAAAATTCATATTTTCCAACAATAATACAGCAAGCATATGCATATAGTATTATGAAGGATAATATAATTCTTGGTTATTATCAGATTTTATTTAGAGAAATTGAATTGACAGACTTTCCGGAAGATATTTCAGAGTATGAAGATGGAATAAAAAATGGAAAAATATCGTCATTGCATATTAGGTTTATTGCCATAGATAGATTGTATCAGAGACATAAAATAGGAACAGCTACTTTAAAAACGATCATCAAGGATGTTAAAGAATTGGCAAATCAGTGGCCAGTTCGGGTGATTACGATAGATGCTGCGACTGAACTTCATAAGTGGTACGAAGAAATGGGGTTTATTGATATGGAAAAAAATACTCCGGGTCAGGATGGAGTGACGGTAGCCATGTATTTAGATTGTCACAGATTTGCAAGTGAGTTAAATAATTATGTTGGAAGTATGGTGTAAAAATTTAGTATAAAAGGGGTGTTTTATATGAGTAATAATCTAGTTGGAACAATCAAATTGTCTGGTGAAGAATCAATAAATTTGGTAAATGCATTGTTTAGACCGTCACAAGAGATGATAGAAAACAGAAACAGGATTCTGGACAATATTGACTCAACAATTGTAATAAGAAGAAACAGAGACGGATTTGAAGCAGATATTGATGATTTGGATTTGTCTTTTTTGGAGAATAATGATTTCAGGAAGATTAGTATGATGACCACTGTAAAGCTGAATACATCAAAGAATTTTTATTTAGAGGAAGATATTATAGATAGCACAACAGTTGTCGTTAAAGATAAGGAAATGTATATTGAAATATTTAATGATTTATGTATGAATAGTGCTGCATAGGAGAATAATATGAAAACGAGTGCCTTTCAATTTAAAAATCCTGTTTTGACGGAATTAGAATTTGGAATTAATAAAGAGTTTTTAAACCAGTCTGATAATGAGCAACAGATTAGTGTTAATATGGAAGTTCAAGTACATAGGAAGAAAGAAGAAACAGAAGCGGAAGTATCTCTAAAATTTAGATTAGGCGATAAGGATGAATTAAATCCATTTTATATAATTGCTACAGAAAAGGCGGACTTTAAATGGAAAGATGGGTTGAAAGAAGATACAGTTAAACAGTTGCTTAATCAAAATGCCCCATCATTATTGTTATCCTATTTAAGACCTATTATTGTCCAGATTACTGCCGCATCGCCATATGATGCATTTAGTATTCCATTTGTAAATTTCACTAATGAGGAATAAGTAGTATATGATAAAGGGTCTGTCAGGAAATAGGTAGTTTTTAGTAGCGAAGGCTGCGGCATACACAAGTCACAGTCTCCGCTAAATTTTTATAAATATAGAATTGAACAAGAAAATGAAAATATTACGGATAAGCTGGATATTGAAATTGGAAAGCATCAAGAATGATTTAACAGGGGAAGATTGTCATGGCAGAGAAGTACATTATGATTCACGACATTATGAGTGAACATAAAGACCGCATGTTAAACTTAAAAAAATATTATCCGTTTTTTGTGCTGTGTGAAACCACCTTTTCCCAGTACAAGGAAGGAAAATATATGGATTTGGATATGGGTTACATCACCATGGCAACCCTGCGTTTTTTTATCAATGAGAATAATTTTCATGAGAGTGAGATTACCTATGAGCAGTACGAGGAGTTCCTTAGGGAGCTGCTGCGCCGGGAGTTTTGCCTGCATGAAGAGCCGGAGGAGGAAAAGGAGCTCATCGGCTATATTTTTGACAAGATAAAAAATGAGGGCAGGGCGTTTACCTTTTCCTATTTTGACCCGGAGGAGAAGAAGAAAAAGACGGCGAGGGTAAAGCTTTTGGACAGCCGCATTGTGGACGGGGTGGTGCTTTATCATGTAACGGCGGACGGCATAGAGTTTTATTTAGACACCAAGGAAATGAAGGAGGAGAGCAGCATTTCCGTACAGCAGCTTCTGCTGGAAAAAATGATACAGGCGGAGAATTTTGCCGGCGGCATTGAGGTGGTGCAGCGTATCAACAACGAAGTGAGCAAGCTGGTTTTGAAGAAGAAGGAAGTGTTGGAGCTGTTAAGCTATGATGTGTTCTCCGGCGCTAAAGCCAGCGAGGAATATATGAGGACGGTGGCCAATTGGTTTGATGAGGAGTCCAGACTCTTTGAGAAAAACCGGGCGCTGATTGATAAGGCGTTCGCAAGGGCAAACGCCAGCCGGAAGGATATGCCGGATTCCGGCGCCGCTTCCCCGCTGCTGTCGGAGATACACCGTCTGGATACGGAGCTTAAAAAGACCATTATCCGCCATGGGGAATTGATACGGGAGACTATTGAACTGCAAAATGTGGCAGATGAGATGATTGCCGGGGCGAAGCTTAGAAAACTCCGGCCAGTCTTTGATTTCCGGGATGTTTTGGCAAAGGCTATGGAGATTAACCGGGCGGATGCGCTGGGTATGTTAGTGGCGCCTCTTTTTATGCCGAAGCTTACGAAGACCTTTGGCGTGGAGGGCATTGACCGGATGTTAGAGGGCCGCAGGGATTTGGCGGACTACGGGGAAAAGGTGGAGAAAAAACAGGTAGATGCGGAGCATGTCTTTGAGGACGAACTAGAGGAGCGGCGGATTGGAGAAAATTACAGCAAACTTTTTGCCGAACTGCTAGAGCAGCTCTGGAAACATGGTCAGACTACCCTTTCCGAACTGATGGCAATTTACGAGCTGAAATTCGGAAAAGAAATCTACAAAAACGGCGATGTATATTCCTTTTTAGTGCATTTAGCTCAAAAGGACAGCTACAGTTTAAAAGCCATGCAGGAAAAGCAGGACACCTTTTTAGAGGGACTGGTCATGTCCGGCCTTACCGTGGATAAGAAAGACCAGTACGGCAGTATGGTGTTTACAATTGCTTACAATATGGACGAGACGCTCAATTTCGGCGGCGCAGAGGAAGCGTTCACTATCACAGACATGCATTTTGCGATGCAATCGTCCTGAGACGGGTTTTTGGCTGTTGCAGACGGCTTGAAAGATGAGACAAAATAATATATAATTGGTGCATTGATTGGGAGAGATATTGACAGAATGGAGGTGTATTCTATGACGGCAATTCGAAAAGAGGCTATGGAAATGTTGGAAAGAATACCGGAAGATAAATTAGGCTATGTGATTCAAATTATGCAGGGGGTGAATGGGCTTCTGGAGGAAAAGGAGCGAAAGGTAAAAGAATCAATTGACCTTGAGCAGTTTGTTATGCCTGCAACAGAGCGTGGAAAGGACGCAGATGCTTATATAAGGGAGTTGAGGGATAATGACAGAATATAGGAGAGTGTTTCTTGATACGGCGCCGATTATTTATTATCTTGAGAATAGTGCGCAATATAAAGATTTAATTAAGGATTTTTTTGCTAAATGTTTGAAGAACAATGTTCAATTAGTAACATCTGCAATAACTATAGAAGAGTATCTTGTTTTTCCTTATGGAAGTGGTAACACGGAACTTGTACACAACTTTAAAAAATTTTTGGAATATATGGACGTTGAGGTTGTGGATATTAATGCAGAAATTGCAGAGCAAGGTGCAAAAATACGAGGCGGGTATGAGTATTTCAAGGCTATGGATGCCTTGCAGATTGCCGCTGCTGTTATGAGCGGATGTGATATGTTCTTTACGAATGATAAACAATTAAGGCAGGAGAGGGAGATTCCCTGTATAACTATTGATGATTTATACCAGAAGTAACAGTGAATGAAATGAATCACTTTCATTAGACATGGGTTGTCTGACAAAAGGGGTTCATTTCATTTATCATATAGATGCATATGAGGGCCTTTTTATGGAAATGAAAAATTTAGAACGAGCCGTCGACATATACGCCAAGTTGCTTACCGGCGAGGAAATCAGCCAGGGAGGCGCCAACGCAAGTCTCTATGACGCCTATTACAGCAATGCGGAGGTCTACGAGATTGTCGGGCTTATTTTGAAAAAACTGAATCTGAATCTTTACGAGTACAAGGAAAGCCTGTTCTTATCGGCAGGCGAGGGCAACCGGCTTTTCGGGTACACCAACGAGGAGTTAAAACGGAGCATGGGGCTTCGGTACAACAGGGAGTTGTATCTTTGTTATTTTATTATGTACCAGATTCTGCTGGCCTTTTATTCCGACTCGGCCACCTATCAGTTTAAGGAGTATATTAAATTGGAGACGGTGATGGAAGAAGTCACAAAGGCCCTGTCGGTTTTTACGAAGGACATTGCCATATATGATATGGAGGAGGAGCAGGAGGAGAGCTTTCAGGCGGTGGCCCTGCTTTGGGATGAACTTCCCGCCAGCACAGGGGAAAACCAGGAGGATATCAAGGCTTCGAGAGCCTCTAAAGCCAGTTTCGTCAAGCTCACCTTTAACTTTTTAATCGGGGAGAATCTCTTTGTGGAGGTGGACAGAAGATATTATCCCACAGAGCGGTTCCGGGCGTTGGTGGAGCATTACTTTGAGGATTACCGGGGGCAGATTTATGAGGCCCTCTCAAACATGAAGACAGAAAGCGATAGTTGAGGACAGGAATATGCCAAATATTAACCGGATTCGGGTAAATAATGTAAAATATAATTTCGGAACCCAGAGCTATGACGATTTTTCCATGCGCATGTATGGGAAAAATACGCTGTATGACCTGGCAAACGGCGGCGGGAAAAGCGTGCTGATGCTGCTTTTGCTGCAAAATTTAATTCCCAACTGTACCTTAGACGACAAGCAGCCGGTGGAGAAGCTGTTCCGCACAGGGGGAGGCAATACGACAATCCATTCCCTGATTGAATGGCGGTTAGACGATAAGGATATCAGAGAGGGCTTCCGCTATATGACGACGGGATTTTGCGCCAGAAAGGCAAAGGATACCGAGGAGTCCCAGCGGGGACAGATGTCGATAGAATATTTTAACTACTGCATTTTTTACCGGGATTACAATGAAAATGATATTATCAATCTTCCCCTGCACAACAGCAAGGAGAGGATTACTTATTCCGGCCTCAAAAATTATTTAAAGGAGCTTTCAAGGAATAACCTAAATCTCAGGGTGCATATTTTTGAGCGGAAAGGGGAGTACCAGCGGTTTATCAGCCGGTATGGCCTGTTTGAGAGCCAGTGGGAGATTATCCGGGGCATTAATAAGACGGAGGGCCATGTCCGTACCTACTTTGAGACACATTATAAAACCACCCGCAAGGTAGTGGAGGATTTGCTGATTGAGGAGATTATTGAAAAGGCGTTTCTGGTTAAGACGGAGCAGAACGACGTCAACGAGGATATGGCAAAGACCTTATTGGATATTAAGGATAAGTTAGTGGAGCTCTCCCGCAAGAAGAGCGAAATTGCTAATTTTGATAAGGAAACGGAGCTTATGCAGCTGTTGGAGGGGAGGGTGTCTTCCTTTCTGGCGTTGTATGAGCAAAAGGATTCCGTTGCCGGAACCCTTGGGGATATCTATGTCACCGGCGAGGCCCTAAGAAAGCAGGGAGAAACGGAAATTGCAGCCATGGAGCAAAAGCAGGCCGCTTATGAGGACAGGCGTTTGCATGAGCAAAAACGGCTGGAAGGATTAAAGATTGTAAGGGACCGCTATGATTTAAATGAGAGTAAACAGGAGCTTGCGGGGTTAAAGGAACAGGCGGCGGCAGCGGAGCAGGAGCTGGCAAAGGCTAAGGCGGAATTGGATTTAAAGGAAAGTATCAACGACTATCTCCGTTACTTAAGCAGCGAGGCCCAGCTTAAGGAAAATCAGGCGATGCTGGCGGCCTTTGCGGACGCCAACACGGACCAGTTGGAAAAACTGCACCGGTATGCCGGTGTCAGAAAACAGTTAGATGATGAAAAGTTAAAGGATATGCGCAGACGGCTGGAAGAAAAGACAAAGGAGCTTACGGAGATTTCCCAAAAGGCCGATTCCCGGTTCCGTATTCTGGAGGAAGGCCGGTTGGCGCTGGCCGTTGCCAAAAGCCACAGGGAGCATTTTTCCGGGGAATATGAAAAGCGCATGGAGGAGATTCGGAATGTCCGCAAGGAAATTTCCATACTGGTGTTGACGGACCTTAAGGATTTAATGGAGGCATTAGAGGAAGAGGAGCAGGAGCTTACGGAGAAAAAGGAACGGGCGGAGGCCTCCTGCCTTTCCGATTTGCAGAAGGAAAATGAGACAAGGCGGACGCTATATGAGGAGCAGGAAAATTTACGGGCCTTAAAGGCTTCCTTTGCCGATGCGGAAAAACGCTGCCAGATATACAAGGATAATGAAGAACGGCTTAACAATATGTGCCGGGTGTATGGCGTGAAAGAGGCGGAGGAGTTATACGATACCATTAAAGAGCGGGCTTTTGAACACCGGGTTTCCATGGCGGAATTGGAAAAGGATATGGAGGCGGTGTCCCGCCATTTAGAGCAGGTGAAGGAGGGCAGGATTCTGGCGGAATCCGAGGCCGTTACCAGAGTAAGGGATTATCTGGAAAGCCGCCATGGGGAGTTTGCCCTTTCCGGCGTGGATTATCTGTCGGCTTTGCCTAAGGCGAACAGGGAGGAGCTTTTGAACCGGTTCCCTCTGCTGCCCTACGGCGTGGTGACAAAGGAATTTGACAAGATTTCAGAGGATGAGCGGATACAAACCCTTGATCTGGGCAGCCAGGCGGTGCCGGTTTTTGACCGGAACAGATTGGAGTTCCCGTATGTTCCGGAGGAGCCGGAGGGCGTTTTGCTGCTTTGCAAGGATAAAACTATTTTCTTAGAGGAAGATTCTCTGGCTATGGAGGCGTCAAGGCTTCAGAAGAAGTATGATGAGCTGAAGGAGGAGTTTGAACGGGCGGGCGAGCTGCAGGCTGTCTATGGGGACGACATGGAGTATGCCGTCCGGCTGACCGGCGCAGATTTTTTGCATGTCAGGGAGAATATGCAGGTTTTGCAGGAGGATATTTTAGAGCAGGAAAAGAAGGTGAAACAGCTCTCAGAGGAGGCGGAGCGGCTTGCCGCCCATGGAAAGGCCCAGAGGGAAGCGGCGGCGAAGGCGGAGGAAACCCTTGCCGCCAACCGGACAGAGCAGAAGAAGCTGGCGGGCATCCGGGGGATCAGCGACCTTGCAGACGAGACAAAGGTGCAGTTAGACTTTTATGACGGAGAGGTCAGACGGCTGCAAAAGGAGACGGACAGGCTGCAAAAGGAGCAGGAGGAGGCGGAGCTTGGACGGGAAGAACTGAGCAGCCAGACAGCGCAAATGCAGCAGCAGATTGACGAGGTGTTGACAGACTGGAACACCATTTATAAAGCGTACTATGTGGAGGGAGAGTCCGTAACTGCGGTTGAGCTTTCAGAGGAAGAGTTAAAGGCGGAATTTTTAGCGGCAAAGGCCGTTGTGGAACAGGCGGAGATTGCGCTGGACGACAAGAAGAAATTAATTGCCGCTCTTTCGGAAAGCATGGAGCGGGATTTAAAAATGATTAAGCGGCGGGGTGTTGCCATAGAAGCCTTGGAACAGCTTAAGAAGGAAGGAGAGCTTCACGAGGCGCCGGAGGAGTTTATCAGCCGCTTAAGCGCTCATTTATCCGGGCTTTCCGTACACTGCGGACAGGTGCAGGAGGAATATAAGAAAAAGGAGCATGAGACCGCTAAATTAGAGGGCCGGGTAGAGCAGGCGGTTTCGGCGCTTAAGGAGCGGTTTGGCGGCGATGCGGAACCGGACGACACGGTTGCGAAGGAAGAAGCGGTTCAGGCCATAGCGGAGGGAGACCGCATTTTAAGGGGAATGAAGGAGGAGCTTAAGCGGTTCAGGGACGAGTACCGGAAGTATGTAAAAAATCATGAAGTGATTATTGATTTGTATAAAGATGTGAAGCGGATTGTGGATAGCGAAGGGATTGACACCAAGGACGCAAAGGTGCTGATGGAGGATCAGGATACCATACGCGCGGTTTTTGAGGACAGTCTTTTGGCCTACGACAAGAGTACGAAGGCGTTGGCAAGGGCAAGGCAGGAAATGATGAATTACAAGACGCAGACAGCCAATACCTTTTTTGCCATGGGGGCCGTCGCTCTTTCCGAGTCCGTAAAGGATGATGTGCAGATTCCAGAGACTTACGGGGAGGCAAAGGCGCTGCTTGCCAATATCCGGGAGATGATATCGTATATTGCGCTGGAAAAGGAGCGGGTAGCCAAAGGCATTGAGGATATGGAGGCCGTCAAGAATCATTTTGAGAACCAGTGTATTGAGCGGTGCCGGGATGTGCGCACAGAGCTTGAAAAGCTGCCCAAGCTGTCCCGTATCCAGTTAGACGGCGAGATGATTCAGATGATTAATCTGTCCATTCCCTATGTAAAGGACGAATTTATCAAACAGCGGATGTCCGATTATATTGACGAGGTGGTAAAGGGAGCGGACAGCTTTACAGATGATAATGACCGCATGAAATACATGAAAAGCCACCTGCTGCTGAAGAAATTGTTTGGCGTGATGGTTACTGATATGAACGCCATTAAGCTTAAGCTTTACAAGCGTGAGCGGATGAAGGAGCAGAGCCGGTATCTGCGGTATGAAGAAGCAGTGGGAAGCACCGGCCAGTCACAGGGAATCTATATCCAGTTTTTGATTTCCATTATCAATTACATTTCCGGCATGTATGCGCCGGGGGCTGAGACCGACGCTCTAAAAAAGGTAATCTTTATTGATAATCCTTTTGGCGCGGCCAAGGACATCTATATCTGGGAGCCGATTTTTGCCCTGCTTAAGACCAACAATGTACAGCTTATCGTACCGGCAAGGGGCGCAACGCCGGCCATCACCAGCCGGTTTGATGTGAACTACATCTTAGGACAGCAGATGGTGAACGGAAGACAGCAGACCGTGGTGGCGGATTACCGGAGCCAGGTGGAGCAGGATGAGGTGGAGTATGAGAATCTGGAATATAGCCAGGGGACTTTTGATTTCATATAAGCCCTATATTTAAAACGGAAATACACGCTTATTAATATTCTATATAGAATAAGGCAAATATATTTACATACTATAAAAAATAAAATATAATATATTCATATATTTAGGAATGAAGCGGCCTGTCTGTGACATAGCAGGAAGGAGGGGATTTCATGCAGGCAGTAATTGAAAATGAACAGTTAAAGGTAACTATTAACCATTTTGGTGCAGAGCTTTCGAGTATAGTAAACAAGGAAACGGGCGTAGAATATATGTGGAATGCCGACGAGCGGTTCTGGAAACGAAGCGCACCGGTGCTGTTCCCCTTTGTGGGCAGCCTTAAGAACAAGGAATTTCAGTATGAGGGAAAGGCGTATCCCATGGGTCAGCACGGTTTTGCCAGAGATATGGAGTTTTCCTTGGTATCTAATGACGGCGGGGAGGTCTGGTTTTCATTGAGCTCGGATGAGAGCACTTATGAAAAATATCCGTTTGCCTTTACCTTAGAGCTTGGATACCGGTTAGAGGGAAAGAAACTGACGGTTTTGTGGCGTGTGGTAAATGAGGACGATAAGACCATGTATTTTTCCATCGGCGGACATCCGGCATTTATGTGTCCACTGAATGGAGAGGGAGCGCAGACCGATTATTATCTTCAGTTTGATACGGACAAAAATTTAACCTATTCCAAGTTGAGCGACAACGGGCTGGTTTATAAAAAGGACAATATTCTTGATATCAGTGGCGGAACCATGCGGATTACGGAACACCTTTTTGACGAGGACGCTTTGGTGGTAGAAAATGGACAGGCCCACCGGGTATCTCTTTGTAAGCCGGACCGGACGCCGTATCTGACGGTGGAATTTGACGCGCCGCTGTTTGGACTTTGGTCCCCGGCGAAGAAGAATGCGCCTTTTGTCTGCATTGAGCCATGGTATGGCCGCTGCGACAGCGAGGATTTTAAAGGCAGCCTTGCGCAGCGGGAGTATGGACAGGCTTTGGACGCAGGGGAAAATTTTGAGGCGTCCTATACAATAACAGTATTTTAGCGAGCAGGAGACGGAGTAAGGGATGAGTGCAAGAGCAGCGCTGGCAGTGATGGCCGGTAAATTTACAACCATGATATTAAAGCTGATGGGAAGCGGCGGAACCTCCCTGCCCGGCAAGGTGGTGTTAAAGCTTTGCCCGGACATTTTGGGGCGTCTGGCGAAGGACATGAAGATTATCTGCGTGACCGGAACCAACGGGAAAACCACTACCTGCCATGTGATCCGGGATATGATTGAGGCGGAGGGAAAGACGGTGTTCTGCAATGATGCGGGAGCCAATCTCTTAGGCGGCGTGGTGTCGGCTTTTGTCAGCGCCGCCACCTTGGGCGGCAGGGTAAAGACCGATTACGCCCTGTTGGAGTGTGACGAGGCGGCCTTAAAATCCATTGTGGAACATTTTGGCGAACTGGATGTGACGGCGGTGGTGACGAATGTGTTCCGGGATCAGTTAGACCGTTATGGAGAAGTGCTGACCACAGTCAATAAGATACGGGCCGGATTGGAGCAGCTTCCCAATGTAAAGCTGGTATTAAATGCGGACTGTTCCCTGACCACCTCCTTAAACGACCTGCCAAACAGCGGGATCTATTACTTCGGAATGAATGCGCCGCTCTATGAGGGAACATCTTCGGACATTTCCGACGCCGTGTATTGTATTCACTGTAAAGCCAAGTACCAGTACCACTATCAC
>CANREG010000032.1 GCA_947629565.1 uncultured Lachnospiraceae bacterium | reverse complement strand
ATTATATCCTAAAGACAAAATGATTGCAACATCTTTCAAGATTTGCTAATATATATACTAGATACTTTAAATAGAGAGGACAGGAAAATTCTATGTTAAATCAAGACTTTATTGATATGTGCGGGCGAAAGTCCGTTATCCGCGAGTTATTCGCATACGGCAGTGAGCGGGCAAAGGAGATTGGCTATGAGAATGTATTTGACTATAGCTTAGGCAACCCTTCCGTTCCTGTACCGGACAGCTTTACCAATGAAATGATTCGTCTATTGCAGACGCAGGACGCGGTAGCCCTGCATGGATATTCCCCCAGTCTGGGAATTGACTCCGTAAGAGAGGCGGTTGCCGAATCACTAAATGAGCGGTTTGATATGAACTATGAGAAAGAAGATATCTTTATGGTCAGCGGCGCCGCAGGCGCTATTGCACACGCCGCCAGGGCCGTTACGGTTCCCGGTGATGAGATATTGACCTTTGCTCCCTATTTTCCGGAATACGGCCCTTATATCACATCTACCGGCGCCAGCCTTAAGGTTGTTCCGGCGGATATCAGCACTTTCCAGATTAACTTTGATGCCTTTGTGGAAATGCTGAATGACAAGGTTATGGCCGTGCTGATTAACACGCCCAACAACCCGTCCGGTATCGTATATTCCACAGAAACAATTGACAAATTAGCCATGATTCTGACGGAAAAGGAAGAGGAATACGGCCATCCGATATATATTATTTCGGACGAACCTTACCGGGAGATTGTATTTGACGGAGTGGACGCTCCCTATGTGGCTGCGCATTACCACAATACCATAACCTGTTACTCGTTCAGCAAATCCCTTTCCCTGCCGGGAGAACGAATCGGGTATATCGCCGTCAACCCCGCCTGTCCGGACGCTCCGCTGCTGGTGGATATGTTTGGACAGATTTCCAGAGGCATCGGGCATAACTGCCCGCCCAGCATCATACAGTTAGCCGTCAGCAAGGCTTTATATGATACGGCTGATTTATCAGTATATGAGACAAACAAGAACATTCTGTACACAGAGCTTACGAAAATGGGCTTTGACATTGTAGAGCCGGGAGGAACTTTCTACATGTTCCCGAAAGCCTTAGAGGAAGACGCTATTGCCTTTTCCAACAAGGCGAAGGAATTAGATCTGCTGTTAGTGCCAAGCGACACTTTCGGCGTACCAGGACATTTCCGCATCAGCTATTGTATTCCGACGGAAAAGGTACAGCGTTCCATTCCTGTCTTCCAAAAATTAGCAGACCTATATAACTAACTCTGACAGACAATGAAAGAATCCGCAAATTCCATTGAATATGCGGATTCTTTTTATTGCGCCGTTTCATTTTATTACATCGGTTCTTTTTTATTGTAGCAGAAAAAAACGGATACTCCATAGGAATATCCGTTTTATTATCATATGAATACATATCCTGTTGATAAATGAATCATCAACCCTTTACACTACCAAGCGCCAGACCGCCTACGATATTCTTAGAAAGAATGAAGTAAACAACCATAACCGGGAAGATTGAGAATGCAATCATGACATAAACCTGACCCATATCAAACTTCATCCAGTCAGCCGCACGAAGCTGTGCAATTAAGATTGGCAGAGTCTTCATCTGATCCTTATGCAGAATCAATGCCGGAGTGAAGTAGTTATTCCAGCTTGTTACAAAGGTGAAGATTGCCTGTACTGCGATTGCCGGCTTCATCAACGGCAATACAATAGAGTTAAAGGTACGGAACTCGCCGGAACCGTCAATACGCGCTGCCTCAACCAGAGAAAGCGGCAATGCACTCTCCATATACTGCTTCATGTAGAAGAAAGTAGTGGGGGCTGCAATGGTCGGAATAATCAATGGAATGAAGTTATCCTCCAAGCCCATCTTTGACATCAAATTAACGAATCCAAGAGCGGTTACCTGCTGCGGAATCATCATAATTGCCAAAATAAAGGTAAAGATAAACTTTCTTAACTTAAAGTCATATACATGGATTGCATAAGCTGTCATTGTTGAGAAATAGGTACACAATACTGCGCTAAATGCAGATACAATGACACTGTTCAGCAAACCGCGCCAAATCGGCAGTGGTCCATGTAGCAGGTTTGTAAAGTTCTTAATCAAATAACCACCTGGCAGAAGGGTAAATCCTCTTGTCAAATCACCGTTCGATCTGGTTGCATTGATAAACAATATATAGAACCAGAACAAACAGAAAAAGGAAATCAGCACGAGTACGACATATGCTATTGTCCGACGGGCTTTGATACCCAGTCCTTTATCTAAATCCTGTTGTTTTGCCATATCAATTACCTCCCATCTACATCTTGACTATTAATTCTAAATACGATGAAACTGCAGATTCCTGTAATGAACAGCAACAGAACGGACAACGCGCCCGCCAGACCATAGTTCTTACTAAACAGGTGCCTGTTCAAATACATAATCAATGTCATAGATGTACGCACCGGATCACCAGTACCATTCGTCAAAATCTGTGGTACATCGAACAGCTGCAGACCACCAACCAAAGAGGTAATCATAACATAAATCAAAATCGGACGAAGCAGTGGTAATGTAATCTGGAAGAATACCTGTGTAGAGGTTGCACCGTCTACCTCTGCTGCTTCTACCAGGGAATTGTCAATACCCATCATACCTGCCATCAACAGGATTGTGGTATTACCGAACCACATCAGGCAGTTCATGAAAGCAACCAGTCCTCTTACGCTCCATACATGGGAAAGGAATTCATACTGCTCCTTAAATATGCCCAACTGCATCAGCAAAGAGTTAATCGGACCTGAGTTAGAGAACAGCGTAAAGAACAGCATTGAGAACGCTGACGCCATAATCAGGTTCGGCATATAAATAACGGCCTTGAAGAATACAGAACCCTTTATCTTCAGACGAGTATCAGAGAACCAAGCGCCCAGAATCAAAGAGATAATAATCTGCGGCACGAAACACATAATCCACATGATTAATGTATTCGCCGTATATTTTAACAAGTCACCGTTGCTTAACAATTCACCGTAGTTCCCCAAACCTACGAAATTCGGTCCAATCTGTGTTAATCCGGACATATAGTTCTCAAAGAAACTATAATAAATGGTACTGATTAACGGAATCATCTGGAAAATCAGATATACCAGCAAAAATGGTATTAAGAATATGTAACCCCATTTGTTAAAACGGACTACATTACTTTTCTTTCTCATAGCTTTTGCCCCCTTTTCTTTCTCGCACACTATGCAGAGCTCACAGCAAGCCTCCAGCGGCCTGTCGTCTGCCTGCTGTCAACTCTGCATATTCTTGAAATTTTGCTATGTTTTTATGTCGTTTTGGCATTAAATTAACCACACCTGCCTTTGTTAAGGCAGGCATGGCCATTTAATCATTGCTATTAACTTATGAACTATGATTACTCAGCAAGCTCTGGATACTTCTCACCAACAGCCTTCTTGAAGTTCTCAATAGCCTCTTCCTTAGTTGCAACGTTACCGTCAAAGTACTGCTTCATAGCACTCTGGAACTCTTCGTTACAACCCTGGTCATAAGCTGACAGGTTGCTTAAGTCAAGACCTTCAACACCGTTGCAGTACATCTGTAATGGATTCTGTCCGCCTAAGATATCGCTCTTGTAGCTTGAATCCTGAGCCATAGCTTCCATTGCAGGCTTGTTGTTTACGAAGTCATCATCAGCAACAACGATCTCTTTCATGATATCCTCGTCACAGGTTAACTTCAGCATGATGTCTCTGATTGTACCAGCGTTGTCTGTTCCAGTAGCTGCACAAATCCAAGTACCACCCCAGAAGAAGCCCTGAGGTCCTTCAGTAGCACCCCACTTACCCTGGTTACCGATACTGCCTTCCTGATCAGCAGCCATAGAGAAGTTTACTAACCAAGCCGGTCCGAAGTAAGCAAATACCTTTCCTTCTGGGAAGAAGCCCTTTGACCAGTCATCTGACCATAACTCATGAGTCTTGGTTGCGCCAGCATCAACTAATGCCTTAGAATCGTCAACCCACTTCATAATGTTGTCATCAATGTTAATCTTGCCGTCTACAACCCAAGGAGAAGTTACATTGTTAGAGTATACACGGTAGGTATCGTTTACAGATGAAACGATTGAGTAACCAGCTTCCTGTAACTTAGTAGCTGTCTCATTGAAGGTATCCCAGTCAGCTACAGCCTTCTGAACCTCTGCAGGATCATCAGAACCAAGAACCTCTGTAGCAACGTCACGGTTGTAGAACATTACACCCGGACATCCCTGCCAAGAAAGACCCTTTAATACTCCGTTGCTGTCTGTTACGACATCCTGAGTATACTTATACTGATTAGCAATATCAGCATCTGTGATACCAAGGTCAGCGATAGGCATTGTGTAATCTGTGTCAACATACTTAAGTGCGTAGTCAGCCTCGATCAAGAACATATCGATCTTGTCATCTGCTGCAGCGCTCTCCTGAGCCTGAAGCTTGCTGTCCAGATTGTTCTGGTATGCATTGTCATCAGAAGGAGTAATGTTCCAGTTTACTGTGATGTCACCGATCTTACCATGAGTAGCATCAACTTCCTCATATCCTGGATAATGATCTGTTACACGAGTCTTGAACTCCTCGTTCCAGCAGTAGATGTTCAATACTGTACCGGTATCTTCTACTGCTACAGCAGCATCATCTCCGCCTTCTTCGCTGGTCTCTTCTCCGCCTGTTGCCTCAGCTGCTGTAGTAGGTGCCTCTGTTGTCTCAGCATCTCCACCACCGCATCCGAATAATAAGCTAGCGACCATAGTTGCTGCAAGCAAACCGCTTACTAATTTCTTCTTCATACGTTTTTCCTCCCTTTGAGATATGAAATAATAGATTTGCATTTATATTATTATTATGAATGCTCATAATAAAAATGCCATAGTAACCTTATTACCGTTATTTAACTATATATCATTTTCAACAATTTTGCAAGACTTTTTTTTGTTATTTTTTGTACAATCCGTCCAGAAACCTATGCCCTTCCCATTGATATTATGCACTTTGCTTAAAAAAGGCACTTTGGGCGTCAGTCGTCATCGGAGGCGTCCACATTCATAATCTGGCGTTTTCTCGCCAGCTCGTCATTTTCAAGATACTCGTCATAAGTGGTCATTTTGTCTATTAAACCTGTGGCGGTAATCTCCATAATCCGGTTGGCGGTTGTCTGAATGAACTGATGGTCCTGGGAAGAAAACAGGACAACCCCCGGAAATTTAATCAGTCCATTATTCAGCGCAGTTATGGATTCCATATCCAGATGGTTGGTAGGTTCGTCTAATACCAGCACATTAGAACCCATAATCATCAGCTTGGAAAGAAGGCAGCGCACCTTTTCTCCTCCTGACAAAACCCGAACCTTCTTTACCCCGTCGTCACCGGCAAATAACATTCTTCCAAGGAATCCCCGCACATAGGTGGCGTCCTTTTCCTCGGAAAACTGAGTCAGCCAGTCTACTATCGTAAGGTCGTTGTCAAACTCCTTTGTGTTATCCTTGGGGAAATAGCCCTGCGACGTGGTAACGCCCCATTTGCAGGTTCCCTCGTCCGGCTCCTCCTCCCCGGCCAATATCTTAAACAGCATCGTGGTAGCCAGCGTATTCGGCCCCACAAACGCCACCTTGTCTTCTCTGCCAATCGTGAAGGAAATATTGTCTAATATTTTCTCCCCGTCTACGGTCTTGCTGATATTCTCCACAGTGAGCACCTCGTTTCCAATCTCCCGGTTGGGGCGGAAATCGATATAGGGATATTTTCTGCTGGAAGGCCGCATCTCCTCCAACTCTATCTTTTCCAAAGCCCGCTTTCTGGATGTCGCCTGCTTGGATTTGGAGGCGTTGGCCGAGAACCGCTGGATAAACTCCTGCAATTCCTTAATCTTCTCCTCTTTCTTCTTGTTGGCCTCCTTCATCTGCTTAATCATAAGCTGGCTGGACTCATACCAGAAATCATAGTTGCCGGCATAGAGCTGAATCTTGCCGTAATCAATATCCGCAATATGCGTGCAGACCTTATTCAGAAAATAACGGTCATGGGATACTACTATAACTGTATTATCAAAGTTGATTAAAAATTCCTCCAACCATGCAATTGCATCTAAATCCAAATGGTTGGTCGGCTCGTCCAAAAGCAGCACATCCGGGTTGCCAAACAACGCCTGCGCAAGCAATACCTTGACTTTCAGGGTGTCCTCTAACTCCGACATCTGCTTTTCGTGGTACTCCGTCTCCACACCCAGACCGTTTAACAGGGTGGCGGCGTCCGACTCTGCTTCCCAGCCGTTCATCTCCGCAAATTCGCCCTCTAACTCCGCCACTTTTTCGCCGTCCTCGTCAGAAAAATCCGGTTTGGCGTAGATTTCCTCTTTTTCCTTCATGATATCATAAAGCCGCTGATTGCCCATAATCACCGTATCTAACACCTTGTAATCATTGTATTTAAAATGATCCTGCTGTAATACGGAAAGCCGTTCGCCTGCATTCATGGCCACATCTCCCTTTGTGGTCTCAATCTCTCCGGCTAAAATCTTTAAAAAAGTAGACTTTCCCGCTCCGTTGGCGCCAATCAGGCCGTAACAGTTCCCCTCTGTAAACTTGATATTGACATCTTCAAACAAAGCCTTCTTTCCAAATCGCAATGTCACATTATTTGCACTAATCATGTATATTTCCTCTCTTTATTTGATATATAAGCCGCACCCCGGCTGATATGGTTAAACCACCCGGCATATAACGGCGCATTGGCATCTGCCGGAGCATTATTGCAGTTCCGGATCAATGGTAATCGCCACCCGGTCAATCCGGTTCTTATCCATGGACAGCACCTTTAAGGTAATACCGTCCTTCTTCACCGTCTCTCCCTCGGTGGGAAGGTGGTCTAACAGCTCTATGACATAACCGCCTAAGGAATCATAATCCTCCGATTCCAAAGCCACTCCGATACTATCCTCTAAATCTGTAAGTTTAATAGAAGCGTCTACTTCGTACTGGTTATCCGACAGCTTTGTGATTGCCTCTAATTCATACATATCAAACTCGTCCCGGATTTCCCCCACAATCTCCTCTAATAAATCCTCAATGGTAATCAGGCCCACAGCCGTCGCGTATTCATCTAATACAATGGCAAGGGAGACAAAGCGGTTCCGCATCTCCGCCATAATGGAGGAAGTCTTCTGGTACTCGTACACGAAAAACGGCTCCCGCATAATGTTCCGCAGAGAAAAGGATTCCTGCTGTTTCCCGTTCTGGTTCTGGTAAAAGAATAAATCCTTCAGATATACAATACCAATTACCGTATCTTTATTCTCGTCATAGACCGGCAGCCGGGAATAACGCTCCTCCTCAAAAACCTTAAATACCTCGTCAAAATCCGCGTCTACGGAAACCAGTTCCATATCCGCCCTCGGCACCATTACATCCTTGGCCTTGGAATCCCCAAAATCCACCACATTGTGGATCATGGAGCGCTCCTCTTTCTCAATCACTCCGTCTTCGACACTGACGTCTACAATCGTGCGCAGCTCCCCTTCCGTCATCTGGTCGTCCGCCTTGTCCGGATCAATCCGCAAAAGGAAGAACACCGCCTTGCTCATCTTATCCACCAGCCAGATTACCGGCGTTAAAATTGTGGTCAAGGGACCAATGATATAGATATACACAAGGGAAATCTTCTCGCTGTAAAGGGTTGCCAAAGTCTTCGGCGTAATCTCGCCAAACAAAAGCACCACCAGCGTAAGGATTCCGGTTGAGACTCCGATAAATTTGCTTCCAAACACCTCTGTGGTAAAAGAGGTTGCCAGCGCAGAGGCAGATATATTCACAATGTTGTTGCCGATTAAAATGGCGCTCAGCATCTTAGAGGGATTCTCCACAAGCCTGAGCACTCTCGCCGCCGTCTTATTGCCCTCCTCCGCCAAAGCGCGCAGGCGGTGTCTGTTGACAATGGTCAGCGCCGTCTCCGCAGATGAGAAAAATGCGGAAAGAAAAACCAGAAACAACAGTGCAATCATTTCCATAATATACGAGTCAGGGTCCAAAAATGTATCCTCCTATAATCAAAATTTGAAATCATTTTACTGAATGAAATATGTGTTGTCAAGTCATACTATATTTGTAACAAATTTCTATAGCCAAAGGAGCTGATACGATGAGAAGTACAAAGCAAAGGTATGAAGATGTGGCCTGCCGCTGCAGCGCATATTCAAAGACAACCACCAGCGAGCTTTCCAACAGTGTAAGCTGCGACTGTACAAGCTGCTTAAACTGCGAACATTTTGCCTCTGACGAACACTGTGTCTTAGATCTTTACGATCCAATCGCACAAAATTTAAAATAAGGCAAAAACAGACAGCCCCATTTCTATCCGGAATGCTGTCTGTCCTACATACCGTATCATTTACTTTACAAATTGCCGGATATCTATGCCGTCCCATAATTCCTGATTGAGATACTCTGCATTATTTCCAATACGGGTGTCGCGAAGCCTTTTAAGCTCTGTATCCGCTTTTTCCTGCTCCGCAGCCTGGCTGGCGTGATCCGACAGCGTCTTTGACATATCCTCCGCATTATCGTCTAACAGCTTAATTACATAATAGCCGTAATCGGAGGATATAACGCCGCTTACCTCCCCTTCCTTTAGCTTGTCCACCGCTGCCTTGTAATCCGGTTTTAGATCCTCATATTTCAGGTACTGCTCCATACCGGTAACTAAATTATCATACTCCTTTACGAGGCTTTCTATCTCCCCGCCGGTCTGAAGTTTTTCCGAAAATTCGGCGGCCTCCTGCTTCTTTTTAGCCGTCACCTCCGAAGAAAGGCTGACCGCCTTCCCTTCGGCGTCGGACCTGACCATGCCTTCCTCGTCCACCTCCACGGTCCGGAACAACACCTGGTATACCTTTATATACCGTTCACCGCTCTCCTTGTCCTGCTCCTTGTCGTCGGAATCTTCTCCCGCTACCTTCTTCATATAAGAATCCTTGAGCGCTTTTAGTTCATATATCTTTTCAATGTCCTGAGATTGCACCTTAAGGGATTTCAAAAAGGCTTCTCCATACTCGTCCTTTATGCTGTCCGTACTGTCTTTTATCTTCTGCTCTTCCTCGTCAGTAAGGGCAATCTTATCCCGCTTTGCCTCCCCGGCAAGCAGCAGGGTTTCCGTAATTTCTTCCTTAAATTCTTCCTTATAAAATTCACCATAGGTTTGGCTGCCCTCATATTTTTCATCAAGCAGCCCGGCGTCCACAATATTATGCTCCTTTGCATAGACCATGCCGTAAGCCATCGTCTCCGCCTCGGTTAAGGTCTCGCCGTTTACATCAAATACCTGCCCGGTCCTGCCTGAACAGCCGCTAAGGCCCGCTGACAGAAGGACTCCCATAATCAATATAACATTCCTAAACTTTTTCATCATTCTATTTCCCAAATTCATATCTTTGCCGCAGCCGCCCACCAAAGGCAGTTGTCCGCTTTCCTTTAACTTAAAAGGATAGGTCTTCCGGAGCGCTGCCGGAAACCTATCCCAAAAATTCATGTCTGCTGTCAGATTAGTTGTTAATCAGCTTATCCTCACCATTCCAGCTATACAGCTTACGAATCTCCTCACCGATTACCTCTGACGGATGCTCAGCAGCTAACTTTCTCATTGCCTTGAAATGTACCTGGCGTCCTGCCGGTGACATATCTACTAAGAACTGCTTTGCAAAAGTACCATCCTGAATGTTCTTAAGCACTTCCTTCATTGCCTTCTTGGTATCTTCCGTAATAATCTTAGGTCCGGTTGTGTAATCGCCATACTCTGCCGTATTGGAAATAGAGTAGCGCATTCCGGAAAATCCTGACTGGTAAATCAGGTCTACAATCAGCTTCATCTCATGGATACACTCAAAGTATGCATTTCTCGGATCATATCCAGCCTCAACCAATGTCTCAAAGCCTGCCTGCATCAGCGCGCATACGCCACCGCAAAGAACTGCCTGCTCGCCAAACAAGTCGGTCTCCGTCTCTGTACGGAAGGTTGTCTCAAGAACACCTGCTCTTGCTCCGCCGATTGCCAATGAGTAAGCTAACGCAATCTCCTGTGCCTTGCCGGTTGCGTCCTGCTCTACAGCAATCAGACAAGGAACGCCCTTGCCGGCCTGATACTCGGAACGAACGGTATGTCCGGGTCCCTTTGGCGCAATCATCGTTACATCTACATTCTTAGGAGGTACGATACATCCGAAATGAATGTTGAAACCATGGGCGAACATTAACATATTGCCCTCCTCCAGATTCGGCTCAATATCCTTCTTGTACATATCTGCCTGTAATTCATCATTAATCAGAATCATAATGATGTCGGCTTTCTTTGCAGCCTCAGCCGCTGTATAAACTTCAAAGCCCTGTGCCTCTGCCTTTGCCCATGACTTGCTTCCCTCGTAAAGGCCGATAATCACATGACAGCCTGAGTCCTTTGCATTCAGCGCATGAGCATGTCCCTGGCTGCCGTAGCCAATGACAGCAATGGTCTTGCCATCCAAAAGTGATAAGTTACAATCCTCCTGATAAAAAATCTTTGCCATTTTGAGTTCCTCCTATATTCATTATAATATGTACACTGATTACTTGGAATCAGCGCTTCCTCTTGTTAATCCGGTCAGACCGGTTCTGACAATGGACTCAATCTCGAATCCGTCTAACAGGCCGATAAATGCTTCAATCTTGTTGGCATTACCAGTCAGCTCAATCATCAGGGATTCAATGGACACATCCACGATCTTGGCGCGGAATACATCTGTAATTGCAATAATCTGCTGCTTTTCTTCCCGGTTCGTCTTTACCTTAACCAAAACCAGTTCCCGACAGACGGACTCGCCATCTTTTAATTCCCTGATATCCACTACATCCTCCAACTTATTTAACTGCTTTGCAATCTGGGCAAGCGTCAAATCATCCCCGCTCACTGCCACTGTCATACGGGAATATTTGGGATTCTCCGTCACCCCTACCGAAAGGCTGTCGATATTGTAGCCTCTTCTGCTGAATAATCCTGCCACGCGGCTCAATACGCCGGAGGTGTTGTCCACTAACAGGGATAATACCATTTTTCTCACATTCATTCCACCTTTCACAGTCAACATGTGCCGATACTTATAAAAGACCCTGGCACGCAACTAGATTATATTTTAGCAACTATTGTACAGACTGTCAAATATTTTTATCAGGCAATCGGGAATGTAGACAGTGCGATTTAAAGATTCTTTTTAAGTATTACAAAATTTCGTCCCTGGCTATATGCCGCCCCGCTTTACCGCCCCAATACAGAAGGCAGCCGGTATTGATTAAGAATCCCCAGCAGACAGGCGCAAATTCTGTACTATAGGACAGCACGCATATATTTTCTATCGCCACATCTGTCATTACAATAACCAGCATAAGAATACTCGCATAAAGAAACCCGATAGATTTGTTGTGTTTTCTGATAAAATAGTACATGAAATACATAAGCCAAAGCAAAAACAGCATACGCAGGCAAATGCACAGGAAGAAATACTTCAAAGGCTTTACCGACAAGCCAAACGCGTATACGGCGATTGTAAAGCTGCCCATATATAACAACAGCTTAATATAACCGGACCTTGTCAGGAGAAAACACCATTTCCGGCTGCTTTTGCACCGCATCAAAGCCGCCTTCCACAAGCTTTTATCCGCATATAATACTTTGAGATTCATAACAATTTGGGCGCCAAACAAAAAGAGCATTGTTGGAATATACAGGAAAAAATTCTTCCTGTCCAAATCGGGGTTCCTGCTCAACTGATTTTCCAACAGCAGCAGCTTCAAAACAAATTCCGAATCCGTCGTTTTTCCTATGGAATGGAGCATACTTTTTATGATAAAAGAGTCCATAAAAGCAACGAGTATGCCGAACAACACAGGAAAAAACACTAAATGAAATACTTTTATCTTTCTGTTCATTGTGACTCACCCGCCGCATCATCATCCGGACCGATGTATATCAGAACCCTCTGCTGATATATCTGTGCATATGCCCTTACATGGTCAGACAAACTATAGTAATCTCCGTCTAACGCATCGCCTGTCTGCATAAATTCCAGCGCCCGGCTCTCCTCATAGGAATCGCCCTCCAGCTCCACGATGATTTTTATGATATCGAGATATTCTTTTTTGATATCTTCATCATCTATAACCCCCGTATAGGAATCCGCCTCGATGGTTAAGGGAAAGCTGCCCATCTGCTCATGCTTTATGTCCGACATTTCAACAACACAGCACCCTTTCTGTGATGTATATTGATTAAGCTGTGTTTCCTCATTGTAGGATTTTACATATCCCGCTGCCTGCATCTGCTGTTCTAACGCCTCGTCCGTAAAAGAAAACACAGGAAAATCATAAGCAATATCGTCTGCATTTGCATTATCGTCCGACAAATCCGACTCCCCTGAACTATCTGAAACCTCTGTTCCATAGGTCTGTGATTTTCTATGATGTGAGCAGGCGGCCAAGAAAAAACACATCATACAGGAAACGCCTAACACCCACATTTTTTTAAATATTTTTCTCATCAATAATCTCTCCCCTGTCCATTTCAATTATAACATTACATAAATTAGCGATATCCGACTCATGGTGGCTTGTCAGTATCAGCAGCTTTTCCGGCGTGATAAAATCATCAATTACCTTTTGAATAACGGCGGTTCCATTCTTATCCAATCCGTTAAACGGCTCGTCTAAAATAAGGACCTGCGGATTTTCCATAATCGCCTGGGCAATCCGCAATCTCTGTTTCATTCCCATGGAATATTTTCCGTATTTCTTATGCCTGGCCTCATAAAGCCCCACCTTGTCCAACACATCAAGTATCTCATCATCACCAATTTCCTGCCGGATTTCCGCCAAAAGCCGCAAATTATCCAGTCCGGAAAGGGAATGGTAAAAGTCCATTTCCCCCACAATCACGCCTGCATCATGGATAAATTCGTAATTAGGGGAACCAATCTTATTTTCATCAATATATACCTCTCCGCTGTCTAATTTTAAAAAGCCGCAAATGCTCCTCAAAAGCATGGTCTTCCCGGAACCGTTCTGCCCTGTCAGTCCATAGCGATTCTTATTATCCAGACTTAAAGTAATATCATTTAACACCACTGTTTCTTTCAGTTTCTTTGTGGCATTTTTAATATGAATTTCCATTTATGCGTCCACCAGCTTTCTTTTTTTATAAATTGTATATGCGATTAAGCAAAAAACAAAGGATATAAAAAGTTGAATTACAAGGGGAACAAAAAGCGCTCCCGGCGTTTTACCGGTATTGTAGGCAGCCAGAACATCCAGCGTATCCATTGGCAGTTTCCCTTTGCTTAAATACGAAACAAAATTTTCAACGATATAGCACAATTCAGGAACCACAATCATTGCAAACGAGTCTTTGGAAAGCAGCGCAACAGAAACCGCCATAAGCGCATATGCGCAGGCCAGCGGAAAGTAATAAATTATCACCATGACGGAGAAAACTATCCATGCGTGATGACGGTAAAAATCGGCTGTGAACAAAAGGCCGATTCCACCAAGAGAATCCAGAGCCGGATACATCAGATAATCAACTGAAAAAATCAATACCAGAAAGGGCAGTACAGCAGCCGCCCCGCTTTGGATAGTGTGGGCCGCAATGCCTTTTACGATTTCCCGGCTGCGGTTTTCGTACCTGATTGCGCCCAACACATGATAACTTTTGAGTTCCCTTATAAAACCGGTTGCGCAAAAAGCGGGCAGCATCGGGAAAATAAACATAATATACCGCATCATGCTGTCGATAAAAGCCTCCCAGCACAATATCTGGTCCCACATAAGCGCTACATATTCCGTATAGGAACAATTGACGTCCTCACCATAACTCCATAATACGGGCAGCAGCCCGGAGTCAAAAAGCCATGATAAAAGCCCTAACAAAAAGACGGCGGCCACGGTAATTGCCGTATAGCGGTTAAACAGGCGTGTCTTTAATAAAATTTTTCTTTTAACTTTATTTAAAGTTTTCATCTCCAAGCGTACCTCCTATAGTATAGCCTAGCACACGCTTTTCCGAAAGTAAATAAATTCATGCCCTAATATGCTTAATTGTCCCTGCTTTTTATTCCGCCAGAATATACCCAATATCCGCCGCATCTTAATCTGCCAATAGGCGCTCCACCAGCCGGCAGGCCTCCGCCGCATCTTTGGAATACCCGTCGGCTCCAATCTCGTCGGCAAAGCTCTGGGTAATCACCGCTCCGCCGATTATAATCTTAGCCTGTACCTTCTGCGCCTTAGCGTATTCCACCACATCCTTCATCCGCATCATGGTAGTGGTCATCAGCGCCGACAGGCCGATTACCGCCGCTTTTTCCTTTACCGCTGTCTCCACAATTACTTCTTTTGGCACATCTTTCCCCAAATCAATCACCTGATAACCATAGTTCTTCAGCATCAGCACCACAAGATTCTTGCCGATATCATGAATGTCGCCCTCCACAGTAGCCATGACAATCACAGGCATTTCCTTTCCATTCTCCGCTTTGGGAAGAAGCGGCTCCACATAGGAAATCGCCGTCTCCATGGCCTCCGCAGAGGAAATGAGCTGAGGCAGGAAATATTTCTTTTGGTCAAACAGAACGCCCACTTCGTTAATCGCCGGAATCAAATGCTCCTCAATAACGGACTGGGGATCGTTTCCCGCTGCTAAAAATTCCTTTACATCCTCCACCATAGTCCGCTTATTCCCTTTCAGCACATTTTCATACAGGCGGGAGCGCGCCGTCCTGCCGCTATTCGCATCTTGCCCGTCTGCTCCGTCATTGTTCTTCCCGCTTTTCGCATCCTGCCTGTCTGCTCCGCCATTGTTCTTCCCGCTGCCCGCGAAAGCCTTGCTCCCGGCAGGAACCGCCCCCGCCGCTGGCAGGGCTTTCACATTTTCAATATAGCGGACATCCGCCTCCTCCTTATTCATCAGCAAATCCGACGCGTAGGCCGCATTCATCAGCAAATCCTGGGAAGGGTTGGCAATGGCCATGGTCAGTCCCTTAGAAATCGCCATGGTGAGGAACGCCGTATTGACGAACCCCCGCTCCGGCAGGCCGAAGGAAATGTTGGAAAGCCCGCATATGGTGGCTAAACCTAAATCTTTTTTGCAGTATTCTATGGTTTCCAATGTCTCAAGGGCCGCATTTTTATTGGCGCCCACAGTAGCCACCAGCCCGTCCACAATGATATCTTCCTTTGTAAATCCAAGGCTTAGCGCCCTGTCATAAATGGTGTGGATAATCTGCTTTTTCTCCTCCAAATCCTTTGGCAGTCCTGCATCAGACAGGGGAAGCAGGATAAACATGGCGCCGTATTTTCTGGCAATCGGCAAAAGTTTTTCAAACTTTTCCTTCTCTAAAGAAATGGAATTAATCAGCGCCCGGCCCGGATATATGCGCAGGGCGTGCTCGATTACCTCCACATGAGAAGAATCTATGCACAGGGGAAGGCTGACTGCGCCTGTCACCTCGTAGATTACCTTCTGCATCATGGCGTCCTCGTCAATCCCGTTCATGCCCACATTGATATCCAGTATGGCGGCTCCCTTTTCTTCCTGTTCCTCCGCCATATCCACCACCAGTTCCAGATTATCTTCTAACAGCATGGCCTGTAACTTCTTCTTTCCGGTAGGGTTGATTCGCTCCCCCACCACCAGAAATCTGCCGTCTGTCTGAATCTCTAACATCTCCCGCTCTGAGGCCAGCAGACGCTTTTTCCCGCCGGACACCTCCGGCGCTTCCATGCGCTTCACCGTCTGGGCCAAAGCGGTAATATGCTCCTTTGTCGTTCCGCAGCAGCCGCCAATCAATCCGGCCCCTGCCCCCGCAAGCTGTCTTCCGTATTCCGCAAACTCCTCCGGCGTCATTGCATATAAAGTCTCCCCGTCCACGAGCTCCGGCATCCCCGCATTGGGCTTTGCCAGAATCGGCACATTGGCATACTGCCGCATCCGCTCCACTAAAGGAATCATTTCCGCCGGACCCGTAGAACAGTTGACGCCCACTGCGTCCGCTCCCAGACTTTGTAAGACCACCACCGCCGCCTCCGGCGTGGTGCCAAAAAGGGTTCTTCCGTCCTCGTTATAGGTCATACTGACAATAACCGGCAAATCGCAGATCTCTTTGGCCGCAATCAGCGCGGCTCTCGCCTCCGCAAGGCTCATCATGGTCTCCACCACCAGTAAATCCACCCCTGCCGCCACAAGACACTGAATCTGTTCCTTATATACATCAATCAGTTCTTCTAAAGTCAGCTTACCGACAGGATAAAGCTGTCTTCCGGTCATGGTCAGGTTTCCTGCCACATAGGCCCGGTAGCCGGTCTTTGCCACCGCTTCCTTTGACAACTCCACCAGCTTTTTATTCATGCTCTCTAACTCTGCCGCTAAGCCGTACTCCTCTAACTTAATCCGGTTGCCGGAAAAGGTAGGGGCATATATGATATTACTGCCCGCATTGATATAGGCAGTCTGTAAATCCACCATTACCTGCGGGTGCTCTAAAATCCACTGCTCCGGACATACGCCGGTAGGCATTCCCGCCTTCTGTAAATTGGTTCCTGTGGCTCCGTCCAATATAAGGATTTTTTGTTTTACCAAAGCGCTAAACTGTTCTTTTGTCATTTTCTCTCCAATCCGCCTTATCCCATAATCTCATCGCTGTCCAGCAGGATGGTAAAAGGCCCGTCGTTTAAAAGTTCTACCTGCATATCCGCTCCAAAACTGCCGGTCTCCACTTTAGAGACCAGCTTCTTACATTCCCCGACAATATACCCGCACATGGCATTGGCCATATCCGGTCTGCCCGCCCGCATAAAAGAGGGGCGATTGCCCTTTTTGCAGTCCGCATAAAGGGTAAACTGGGACACCAGCAGAAGTTCCCCGCCTACATCTGCAAGGCTTCGGTTGGTCTTTCCCTCATCATCTGCAAAAATCCGCAGTCCCGTCATTTTCTTTATCATTTTGTCCGCAATCTCTTTAGTGTCGGTATCCGCTATGCCTATCAGCACTAAAAAGCCCTTGCCGATTGCGCCTATCGTCTGGCCTTCCACCGTGACGGAGGCATGGCTTACCCGCTGTATCACAAACTTCATCATTCTTTCCCTTCTTCTAATTTGGATAGAATATACTGTTCAAACCATTTCGGCATAGTATCTTTTTCCAAAAATACAGCCTTCCCATTTTCATATCCAGCAAATTCCACAAACTGTTCAGTATTGTCATATATTTTAACTTTGTCGCATAGTGAAATGACCTTTATAAGATTTTCCATACTCTGAAAATATCTCTCTTTAATAATTTCTTCCGGAATCCCATGTCCACCATTTTTAACTCTATTCTCAACCCTATTTATTGCTATTTGAGCATTTTCCACTCCAACATAGTACATTTCAACACTATACCCCAATTTTTTTGCTTTCTGGATATTTTTCATAATTGAACGACCACATAAAGTAGTTTCTTGATTAAAAGATATATCCTTCTCAAAATATTCTTTAATCCTTTTTACCGCTTCTTTACCCATTTGCATTTGCAAATGAGTATTTTTCCAATCCCCTTCCCGCTGTACCATTTCATCTGTGCTGATTCTTGGCAGTCGCTCATATGCTGATGTGTGATATAAAGTCGATTTTCCCGCCCCATTAACACCTGCAAATATAATATATCGACTCATTAGAATTTCCCCTGCTTAATTACTTCTTTTTGCCGTAATTGAAGAAAAAAGTTTGACACTGCTACATAAAAAGATTTTTCTTCCGAACTCCCTGCTTCCTTTTCAAGTTTGAAAAAATCTTCTTCTGTCATATTTTTGCATGTATTATATAATTCACTCATTATTTCCTGCTTTGCCATATCGCTAACCTCCTGTCCCATTCTAAGATATCTCCGTTCCATAAATGCTGTGCAGATTATATTATAGAGACATTTTTAATAAGTTGCAATGCAATCTTTACTTTTTTTCCACAATATTATATAGTTCATCACAGAAGTAAATGGCAACGGTAAAACTTATCACAGCATTTCCTGTGCCGTACAGCGGGAACAAATACCATAAGCAGGCATTGTGAGCCCGCCGGTACTTAGGTGGTGCAAAAGCAGCACCTTAGTACCGTTGCGAGGCGAGCATAGCGCAAGCGTGCCTGCGTTGGTATTGTTCCCGCTGTACGGCACATAAAACACAAATTAAAGTTTTACCGTTGCCTTCAAAACTTATAAAACTTATAAAGCAGAATGTAAAGGGGAATGTCATGGAAGAAGAACGAATACTTCGGGCGCGCCTGTCGGATTTGGCAAAGCGGGCCTATCAGCAGAATGTGTATACCTACAGCAACTTTCTGTCGCCGTCGGAGCTTGCTGTGTTTCAGGATATGAGCGGGGAACTTTCCTATGCGGGTTTTACATGCTTTGGCGGAAATGAACTTTGCGAGCGTCAGGTGGTCGGCTTTGGCTCCGAGGAATTATTTGGATATGCCGGACATTTTCCGATTGCGGTCATTGAGATTACGCCGCTGATAGAAAAGTTCAGCGATGAGCTCACCCACAGGGATTATCTGGGGGCTTTGATGAATCTGGGAATTGAGCGGGATACTCTGGGGGATATCCTGATCAGGGATAAAACTGCCTATCTTTTCTGTCTGGAGAGCATGGCGGATTTTATCTGCCGGGAGCTTACGAAGGTAAAGCACACCAATGTAAAATGCATGCAGACTGATATGGACGTGCCTGCCTTAAAGCCCAAACTGGCCGACGAGGAATTTCCCGCCACCTCCCTCCGGTTAGACGGGATTATTGCCGGGCTTTTAAAGTGTTCCAGAAAAGAGGCGCTTAATTTCTTTACCGAGAAAAAAGTGACATTAAATGGACGGATAACAGGAAGGAACAGCGTCCTTTTAAAAGAGGGAGATGTATTTTCTGTGAGAGGACATGGCAAATTCATCTTTGCCGGGACCGGCGGCAGCACCCGGAAGGGCAAGGTCTATGTGCATATCAAACGCTATCTGTAAAAAACATTTCTATTTTTTCACTGAATGAATGTTTACTCTTGCACTTTTATGCATATTCTATTAAAATCATATTATTGTTTTTTATGCAAATATTGCATGTATCAGGAGGCACATATGAAAATCATTATCGTAGGCTGCGGCAAGGTAGGTTACGCCTTAGCGGAACAGTTAAGCGAAGAGGGACATGATATCAGCTTGATTGATACCAACCATGACAAATTGGAACAGACCTTGTCTGTACTGGATATACAGGGCGTTAGCGGCAACGGAACCTCCTTCCGTACCCAGATGGAGGCGGGAATTAAGGAAAGCGATATGCTGATTGCGGTAACCGGTCAGGACGAAATAAATCTGCTTTGCTGCCTGATTGCCAAAAAAGCCGGTAACTGTAACACCATTGCCAGAGTCCGGAATCCGGAATATTTTTCAGAAATCAAATATCTACGGGAGGAGTTGGGAATCTCCATGGCCATTAATCCGGAGCTGGCCTGCGCACAGGGAATTGCCCGGTTAATTGAAGTTCCCAGCGCATTAGACATTACCTCTTTTGCCAAGGGACGCATCAATCTGATTAAGCTTTCCCTTCCCGACGACTCTTTTGTTCATTCCATGACCGTATATGAGTTTGCCACCAAAATCCATACCAATACATTGATTTGCGCCGTAGAGCGGGAGCATGAGGTAATCATTCCCGACGGTAATACCGTACTGCAAAGAGGGGACAATATGTATGTGATTATTCCCCCAAAGGATATCCATGACTTACTGGCCAAAATCGGCATTAAGGCAAAACCAATCAAGACAGTCACGATTATCGGCGGAGGGACCATTTCCTACTATCTGGCAAAGCACCTGGAAAATAACCGGGTTAAAGTCAAAATCATTGAAATGGACCACAGCCGGTGCGAGCGGTTAAGCGAGCTGCTGCCAAAGGCTTTAATTATCAACGGAAACGCGACGGACCGGCAGCTTTTGTTAGAGGAAGGGATTGCCGATACAGACGCTTTTGTCGCGCTGACCAATATGGACGAGGAAAATCTGGTGCTTTCCCTGTTTGCCAACAAGGTAAGCAAGGCGAAGATTATTACCAAGGTAGACAAGGTCGCTTTTGAAGAGGTCGTGGACGACCTTCCCATCGGCGCCATTGCCTGCCCGAAAAACATTACCGCCAAGTCCATTCTGCAATATGTCCGCGCACTGCAAAACTCGTTTGGCAGCAATGTGGAAACCCTGTACCGGATGATCGACGACAATGTGGAGGCCTTAGAGTTTGCTATCAAACAGGAATCAAAAGTAACCAACACGCCACTAATGGAATTAAACCTTAAAAAGAATCTTTTAGTCTGCGCCATTGTGAGAAACGGCAAGGTCATTACTCCGAGCGGTAAAGATATGATCTTGAACGGGGACACGGTAGTCATCGTCACCACCAATAAAGGACTGACGGATATTAAGGATATCCTTGCTTAAGCGGGGATTATTTACATAGAGGATAAACAGAGTAAAGGTGACAGGATATGAACATTTCAATCATTATTTATTTGCTGGGCTGGATTTTAAATATTGTCGCATCGCTGATGGTATTCCCCTTTGCCGTATCTATCTATTACGGAGAGGCCACGGGGAAATATTTTCTTATCTGCGGCGTGATTATGGCCGCCATCGGTTTTGCCCTGACCAGAAAGCGTCCGAAAAATTCTAAATTTTATGCCAAGGAGGGCTTTGTCATTACCGCCCTAAGCTGGCTTCTATTATCCATTACTGGCTGTCTGCCCTTTTATTTCAGCGGGGAGATTCCCTCCTTCACCAATGCCCTTTTTGAATGTATCTCCGGTTTTACGACTACAGGCGCTTCCATTTTAAGCGATGTGGAGGCCATGTCCCGGTGCATGATGTTCTGGCGTTGTTTTATCCAGTTAATCGGAGGAATGGGCGTTTTGGTCTTTTTGCTGGCGCTGATTCCATTTACCACCAGCGGACAGAATATCTACCTGATGAAAGCGGAAAGTCCGGGGCCGGATGTGGGCAAGCTGGTGCCAAAGGTGCAAAAGACCGCCTATTATCTGTATGTCATCTATTTTGCCCTGACATTCCTTGAGATTGTCAGTCTGGTTATTGCCGGGGCGCCGCTTTATGATGCGGTATGCACCTCTTTTACCACCACCAGTACCGGAGGGTTCGGCGTGCGAAACACCTCTCTTGGCGGATATTCTCCGGCTGTTCAGTATGTGGTAACGGTCTTTTTATATCTGTCCGGATTAAATTACAGCTTCTTTTTCCTGTTCTTCACCAAACGGATAAAAGAGGCTTTATCCATGGAGGAAATCCGGCTGTACACGGGAATCTTTTTCGGCTCCATTGCCATCATTGCCATTGACATTATCCGGCACTGCGGCTATTCCTTAGAGGAGGGGGTCCGGCACGCCGCCTTTCAGGTGGGCTCCATTATGACTACCGCCGGATTTACCACAGCCAATTATGACGGCTGGCCCGCCCTGTCCGCGTCTATTCTGGTGCTGCTGATGTTTGTGGGCGGCTGCGCGGGAAGCACCTGCGGCGGCCTTAAGGTATCGCGGATTCTCATTTACTTAAAAACCGTAAAAAAAGAGCTGGCGCAGTTATGTCATCCGAGAAATGTGAAGATCATCAAGATCGACGGCAAACCTCTTGCCCACAACACCCTGCGCACAGCCAATATTTTCTTTATTGTATATATTCTGCTCTTTGCTGTTTCCGTACTGTTAGTATCCCTTGATGAGCATGACTTAGTCACCAACTTTACCGCCGTCGCCTCGGCGCTCGGCAATATCGGACCGGGGCTTTCTCTTGTGGGACCGGTGGGAAATTTTGACCTTTTCTCCGACCTTTCCAAGTATGTGCTGATGTTTGACATGTTAGCCGGACGTCTGGAAATCTTCCCTATGCTGGTGCTTCTTAACCCGGCAACCTGGAAAAGAAATTAATCGCAGATAACGGCGTTTGCCCGCTATTTACAGAAGCTCCAAGAGCGTGGAATAGACAAACTCCACGCTTTTTTTGCGCACCTCGTTCCGTCCAATGCCGCCAAACTGCTTTGTGTAAGTGCGCACCTTTCCATCGACAAAAAAGCCAAAGCAGACCATGCCTACCGGCTTATCCGGCGTTCCGCCGGAGGGGCCCGCCACCCCGGTAATTCCCACGCCAATCTGGGAACCGGCCTCCGCTGCAACTCCCGCTGCCATCTGGGCCGCCACTTCTTCACTGACTACGCCTTTTTCTTCTATCGTCTGTTCTTTCACGCCTAAATATTTTATCTTTGCCGCATTGGCATAGGTGATGAAGCTCACATCTAATACCTTTGAGGCGTCTGCCACACTGACTAATGTGGCGGCGGCAAGTCCGCCGGTACAGGATTCTGCAAAGGAAATGCGGTAATTCTTTTCAATCAGCCTTTTTACAACTTCATTTTCCATGATGGACTCTCCTTTCAAGATAAATGCGGACGCGAAACGTGTTCGATGAGGACGCGAAACGCACTGGGGTTATCGTAGCTGTGTCTTTGGAATATTACCATCACAGGCACGCTTGCGCTATGCTCGCCTCGCAACGGTACTAAGACGCTGCTGCGCACCGCCTAAGTACCGGCGGGCTCACAATGCCTGTGTGGTAATATTGCAAAGACTCAGCATATATAGACTTTGAGCGTTTCGCTGTGTCCCACTGGCGGACAAGAGATGTCAGCCGTAAAGGGTTTCGCTATGTTCCAATAGAGGACAATAGGTGGCAGCCGTAAAGGGTTTCGCTATGTTCTACTAGTGGATAACAGGTGGCAGCTGTAAAATGTGTCACTGTGTTTCACTATGTAGTATGGTACATCAGGGAAGAAAAAAGTACAAGAGAAAAAAATAAGTGTAAAAAGTAAGAGGAAAAGTATAGAAATCGGGCTGTTGGAAATATAAAATAAAGGACAGGTGAAAAATTTTTGCGACAGAAAATAACATCTCCATAATGACAGATTGGCCGTAATATGATATTATTGACATAGAGCAACGGGTAGGAGGTTGCATTTTGAACGAGCATATAAAAATCAACAAAGGCTTAATTGAATATCTGCTGTCCATACCTGAATTTTCAGAAGAAGAACTGCCGGCGGATTTATCGGCGGAAGATTCCCTTCCGGCAGAGCTTGTCTCTTTTATAGATGCGCATGACCGGCAGATTGCCCTGCAATTTCAGAAATTTATCGAGGAGATTCCCGGAGGATTTTTTATCTATCATGCCGGCGGCAGTGAGGAACTGATTTATGCCAATCAGGCGCTGCTCCGAATCTTCCAGTGTGATACCATGGAGGAGTTCAAGGAGCTTACCGGCAATACGTTCCGGGGACTTGTTCATCCGGACGATTTGGATTATGTGGAGAAAAGCATTGCGGAGCAAATCAGCCACAGCCAGTATGATTTGGATTATGTGGAATACCGCATTATCCGAAAGGACGGCGAAGTCCGCTGGGTTGACGACTATGGACATTTTGTGCACAGCGACACCGTCGGGGATATATTTTATGTCTTTATCGGGGACGCCACCGAGAAAAAGAACCGGCACAATCAGGAAAAAGAGGATTTGATTAATGAGAGGCTTATGCAGGAGCAGAAGCTTCAGCGTAAGATTGAGGAATACAACCGGCAGCTAGAACACATTAATCTGGAGCATCTGCGCCGATTAGAGACGATTGAGGGTTTAAGCATTGATTATAAATCTATATTTTATGCAGATTTGGAGGCGGATCAGATTCAGTGCTACCGCCTGAATAACCGCTTTACGACCTCGCCGGAGAAGGAACGGAAGATTTTGCCCTTTTCCGGATATTTTGCCTACTATATACGCACCTGGGTACACCCGGAAGACCGGGATATTGTGTCTAAGGCGACCTCGGCTGAGTATATCCGGATTAACTTAGCCGCTTCTAAAAGCCTGCATGTGAATTACCGGATACTGCGAAACGACGATACCGAGTATATCCAGCTGCGCATTGTGAATGTAGGCGGCGGCGATACTGCGTCCCAGATTATTATGGGATTCCGCAGCGTAGATGAAGAAATCATCCATGAGATTAAGCAGAAACAGACCTTAGAGGAGGCTTTAGTACAGGCTAATCTGGCCAATGTAACGAAGAATATGTTCCTCTCTAATATGTCCCATGACGTGCGCACGCCAATGAACGCCATTGTCGGCTTTACCGCTCTTGCCAAAAAGCATATTGACGACAGGGAAAAGGTGAAGGATTATCTGGATATTATCGAGAACTCCAGCAGCCAGCTTCTTCATCTGCTCAATGATGTGTTGGAGATTTCCAAGATTGATATGGGAAAGGTTTATGTGGAAAATGCGCAGTGCAGCCTGTTAGAGATTGCGCAGAACATTCAGGCCACCATGCTGTCAAGGGCCTATGAGAAGCATATCAACCTGTCGCTTGGCACCTCCGGCCTAAAGCACAGCATTGTGTATACGGACCGTCAGAAGATCACCCAGATTCTCTTGTGTCTTGCGAGCAACGCAGTGAAATATACGGGGGAAGGCGGCCAAATCAAGATTATGATTACCGAGGAGCCGGACGATTCCAAGGATTACAGTATTTTCCATTTTATCGTGGAAGACAACGGCATCGGCATCAGCGAGAAATTTATCGGACATATTTTTGAGCCCTTTGAACGGGAGAATAACACGACATTAAGCGGCGTTTACGGCACCGGCCTTGGGCTTACCATTACAAAGAATCTGGTGGAGATGTTAGACGGAACCATTGAGGTAAAAAGCACCGTTGGGGAGGGAAGCACCTTTACCGTCACCCTGCGGCTGCTCATTCAGAACCCGACGCAGAAGACTTCCAAAGAAGCGCCCTCCATTTCCTCCTTCCATGCAGACAACCAGCATGTGCTCATTGTCGAGGATAATGAAATCAATTTAGAGATTGAGACGGAGCTTTTGCAGGACGCCGGTTTTATTGTAGATACCGCCGTCAATGGCAGAATCGCGTTAGATAAGATTAAGCAGTCCAAACCGGGGGACTATGATTTGATTCTGATGGATATCCAGATGCCTGTAATGGACGGCTATCATGCCGCCAGGGCGATACGGCAGATTGCCGATCCCGCGCTTTGCAGCATACCCATCATTGCCCTGTCCGCCAACGCGTTTGAGGAGGACAGGAAACGGGCGGAAGAATCCGGCATGAACGCCCATATTGCCAAACCTATTGATATACCACAGCTTCTCAGCACAATCCGGGAAATTACGGAAAACGCTGACTCTGCTGCGAATAAATAAATTATTTATTTTCAAAGGAGGTTTCTAGTTATGGGATTTTTAACAGGGAAAACAGCAATTATCACCGGCGCTGGCCGGGCCGTTCTCAGTGACGGCAGATGCGGCTCTATCGGCTACGGCATTGCAACCGCCTACGCAAAGGAGGGAGCCAACTTAGTCATCACAGGAAGAAATGTGAAAAAGTTAGAGGACGCAAAAGAAGAATTGGAACGCCTTTACGGAATCAAGGTGTTAATCGTGCAGGCCGACGTCAACGCAGGCGCAGATAACGAGGCGGTTGTGGCCAATGTCATCAAACAGACCGTTGACACCTTCGGGGGAATCGATGTGCTGATTAACAACGCCCAGGCCTCTGCTTCCGGTGTCACTTTGGCAGACCACACCACAGAGCAGTTTAACTTAGCCCTGTATTCCGGATTATATGCGGCATTTTATTATATGAAAGCCTGCTATCCTTACCTGAAGGAGTCCAAGGGCTCTGTTGTGAACTTTGCTTCCGGCGCAGGACTTTTCGGAAACTTCGGACAGTGCGCCTATGCGGCAGCCAAGGAGGGAATCCGGGGACTTACCAGAGTCGCCGCAACCGAGTGGGCCAAGGACGGCATCAATGTCAACATTGTATGTCCCCTCGCATGGACCTCGCAGCTTGAGCAGTTTGAAAATGCTTATCCCGACGCTTTCAAGCAGAATGTACACACGCCCCCTGCCGGACATTTCGGGGATGCGGAATTAGAAATCGGACGGGTATGCGTACAGCTTGCCTCTCCGGATTTCAAATATATGACCGGCGAGACTTTGACCTTAGAAGGCGGCTTAGGCCAGCGGCCTTAAGCCCCTACATCCCCAGCGCCATGCCGATGCCATGAACGATAAAGGCTGCCAGCCATGCAATCAGGCATTGCTGGACTACAATTGCCGCCGCCCATTTCGCACCAAGCTCCTGCTTAATGGAAGATACGGCGGCAACGCATGGGGTATATAACAGACAGAACACCAGCAGGGCTGCGGCCCCGACGGGCGTCAATACTTTCATCAAACCAGCCGTAGTGCCAAACAGTACCGACAGTGTGGACACTACGCTTTCTTTTGCCATAAAACCGGCAATCAGGGCGGTGGATATCCGCCAGTCACCAAATCCCAGCGGGGTAAACACCGGCGCAATCCTGCCGGCCAGCAGAGCCAGCATACTGTTCTGGGAATCCGTTACCATGTTCAATTTCAAATCAAAGGTCTGCAAAAACCAAATTACAATGGTCGCCACGAAGATAACCGTAAACGCCCTTTGCAGAAAATCCTTCGCCTTATCCCACAAAAGCTGCGCCACATTTCTTGCGCCGGGCAGCCGGTAATTCGGCAGCTCCATAACAAAGGGGACGGCCTCCCCCTTGAACAGCGTCTTCCCAAACAACAGCGCAGTCAATATGCCGACTGCAATTCCGGCAAAGTACAGGGCCACCATAATCACAGCCCCATGACCGGGGAAAAACGCCGCCGTAAAGAAACCGTATATCGGCAGCTTAGCGGTACAGCTCATAAAGGGCGTCAGGATAATCGTCATTTTCCGGTCCCGCTCCGAGGGCAGTGTCCGGCTGGCCATCACGCCCGGCACGGTACAGCCAAACCCAATCAGCATAGGAACAATGCTGCGCCCGGAAAGGCCAATCTTTCGCAGCAGCTTATCCATGACAAAAGCAATCCGCGCCATATAGCCGCTGTCCTCCAACAGAGACAAAAAGAAAAACAAAATTACAATAATGGGAAGAAAGCTTAAGACGCTTCCCACGCCGTTAAAAATACCGTCGATCACCAGAGAATGTAACACCTCATTCACATGCCAGGCATCCAGCAGGGCGGCGGTTTTTTCCGTCAGTATGCCGATACCGCTTTCCAAAAGAGCCTGTAACCACGCTCCGATTACATTAAAGGTTAAGTAAAACACCAGCGCCATAATCAGCACAAAAGCGGGAAGCGCCGTATATTTTCCGGTCAAAAACTTATCAATGCGGCGGCTTCTGGCATGCTCTCTGCTTTCCTGCGGCTTAACAACCGTCTCCTCCACCAGCCGTTTGATAAACACAAACCGCATATCCGCTATCGCTGCGCAGCGGTCTAAGCCCCGCTCCTCCTCCATCTGGCAGATGATATGCTCTAACATTTCCTTTTCATTCTGGCTTAAATTCAAGGATTCCAAGACGATAGGATCGCCCTCCACCAGTTTGGCCGCTGCAAACCGTACCGGAATGCCCGCCGCATCCGCATGGTCCTCAATTAAATGCACAATGCCATGCAGACAGCGGTGTACGGCTCCGCCGTTATCGTCCTTGCTGCAAAAGTCAATCCGTCCGGGCCGCTCCTGATACTGCGCCACATGAAGGGCATGGCTTACCAGCTCGTCAATTCCCTCATTTTTTGCGGCGGAAATGGGAACCACCGGAATCCCCAGCCGCTCCTCCAATTCGTTGATATCCACAGAACCGCCGTTGCCCCGCACCTCGTCCATCATATTTAAGGCCAGCACCATGGGAATATTCAGCTCCATGAGCTGCATGGTAAGGTAAAGATTCCGTTCAATATTCGTGGCGTCCACAATATTGATAATTCCCGCCGGTTTTTCCCTGATGATAAATTCCCTGGTGACAATCTCCTCACTGCTGTAGGGGGACATGGAGTAAATGCCGGGCAAATCCGTTACCCGGGTATTGCTCTTTCCCCGAATCGAGCCGCTTTTCTGTTCCACCGTCACGCCGGGGAAATTGCCTACATGCTGGTTGGCGCCGGTAAGCTGGTTAAACAGCGTGGTCTTGCCGCAGTTCTGGTTTCCTGCCAGGGCAAAGGTGAGCAGCGTTCCCTTCGGCAGAGGATTCTCGTCCGCCTTGACATGATAGCGGCCACCCTCTCCCAGACCGGGGTGCTCGCTCTTTTTTCGCCGTCTGCTGCCTGCGGACGGGTTCTGGTCTGCGGCATTTTCCCCCGTTTGATTGCCGGACGCCTTATTTTTTGCATTTCCCTTTACGGCTTCTTTGCCATCCCCTGTATTGTCGGCGGCAACGGTTATCTTTTCCGCATCCGCCAGCCTTAGGGTAAGCTCATAGCCATGAAGACGAAGCTCCATGGGATCCCCTAACGGGGCGTATTTTATCAGCGTAACCTCTGTGCCGGGAATCAGCCCCATATCGAGAAAATGCTGCCTTAAGGAGCCCTCTCCGCCCACAGCAGTAACTACCGCCGTATTTCCCATTTCCAATTCTTTCAGTGTCATTTGTTCTATCCTCTTAATTTATCTAACTTAGATGTATTGATAACCACAATCAGCTTCATGGAGCTTTCTAAAGGCCGCTCCGGGTCCACATTGACGTCAACCCGGTTATCCTGCACTACGGATACCACATTGATGGAATATTTTTTTCTCAGGTTCAACTCGATCAAATTCTTTCCCACCCACTCCGGGCGCACATCCAACTCTACCATCGACACATCCTTAGAAAGCTCTACCAGATCGATAAAGCCATGGCTTAACAGATTCTTCGCCAACCGGATACCCGACTCGCTTTCCGGAATCACAACCTGGTCGGCTCCGACCTTGCTCAAAATTTTACAGTTCATCTCGTTAGAACATTTTACAATTACCGTCTTCACGCCGATTTCCTTGCAGAGCAGGGTTGCCATGACGCTGGCCTCTAAGTTGCCGGACATGGTGATGACCGCCACATCCACATTGGAAATTCCCAGCCGCTTGATGACCTCCCCGTCCGTCACATCTGCGCATTTACAATAGGGAATGTCGCCGACTAAGCTGTTGACAATGTCTTCCTGCACATCCACGGCTATGACCTCGGCGCCGTTTTTCACCAGCTCCTTTGCCACAGCCCGTCCATATTTACCCAGTCCAAATACCGCATAGGATTTGCTATTACTCATGGATTTACTCCTTTCTTCCCCGTCAGCCAACGCTGATTTCCTCGGTTGGATTCTTAATCATATTTTTATTCTCTTTCCTTGTATGGAATGCAATCACAAGAGAAATGGGGCCCACTCTTCCGAGATACATCGTGACAATGATAATCAGTTTCCCCCACAGATTCAGGGTAGGCGTCAGATTTCTTGTCAGGCCCACAGTCGCCGTGGCGCTGGCCGTCTCGTAAAGGATATCTATGACATTCCCGTCCGCAAATACCGCCAACAGCACAGTGGAGGCAAACAAAATGAGAAACGACATGCTGACCACCGCAACCGCCTTGCTGACCGCTTGCGGCGGAATCCTCCTATGAAAAAGCACCGCATCCTCCTTGTTGCCGATTGCCGCAAAGGCAAAGACAAACAATACTGCAATGGTAACCGTCTTGACGCCGCCCGCCGTTCCTACCGGAGAGCCGCCGATGAACATCAGCAGCACGGAAATCACAGACGATGCATTGGTCAGGTTCTGTTGGGGAATCGTGGCAAAGCCCGCCGTCCTTGTGGTTACGGACTGAAAAAGGGACGCCATCAGCTTATCCGGCAGGGAATAGTCCTTTATCGTAAGGGGATTATGATATTCCAGAACAAAAAACGCCGCCGCACCGGCAAAAATGAGAACGCAGGTTGTGAAAATGGCAATCTTGCTGTGAAGCGTCATTCCCTTGAACGCCCTCCATTTCTGTTTGCGGAAATTCCTGACTGCCCCTAACACATCCCACCAGACAATATAACCGATACCGCCTAAGATAATCAGCAGACAGGTTACGAGATTGATTAACGGGTTCGACACATAGGCGCACAGACTGTCCTCGGAAATAATGTCCATGCCCGCATTGCAAAAAGCCGAGACGGAATTAAAGATCGAAATCCATATTCCACGCCCCCCGAACTCCGGTATAAATACAGTCATATATAAGAGGGCGCCCACCCCTTCTACTACAAAGGTGCCAATCAGCACCCTTCGGACAAACTTGACAATTCCCGACATGGAATTTAAATTAAACGCATCCTGAAGCAGTATTCTGTCTCCAATACCGATTCTTCTGTGCAGGCCGATTAACAGGCCGGAAAGCACCGTCACCACGCCAAGCCCGCCAATCTGAATCAGCACCAGAATCACCAGTTGTCCAAAGATACTCCAGGTGGAATACGTGGGTACCGTCACCAGACCGGTCACGCAAATAGAAGTCGTTGCCGTAAACAGGGCGTCAATATAGGGAACCGCCTCACCGTCAGCGGAACTGACCGGCAGGGCAAGCAACAGGCTTCCTGCCAGTATGGCAAGAAAGAAGCTGAACATAATAATCTGCGTTGTGGATAATCCAAAGTAAAATTTCCTATTCATCTTCACGCCCTCTAAAGATCAGTCAACTACTCGTGCGGGCATAGCGTCGGCCTTGCTGCCCGCAGAAATAAAAAACTGATGGCTCCACGATAATCATCACAGAAGTCATCAGCTTATATCAGCATTTGCGGCTTCCCATGGGAAATTGCTTCCCACAGAAAACAATTATACTAACTCTTATTAAAAAGTCAAGGTTTACATCCCGTAAGGCCGATTCTGCCTGATAAATCTTATACTAATCCCAACCTTATCCAAGATGATTCCCGCTGGT
>CANREG010000031.1 GCA_947629565.1 uncultured Lachnospiraceae bacterium | reverse complement strand
GATTGTAAAGGATGAGGGAGAGTGTCTTGCCGAGGGGGATAATCTCAACAAGAATTCCACCCGTTATATCACCAGAGTGACGGATAAGGCGAATTTAGAGGCCAGTAACGAGCTGTTCTGCCGGTTGGTGGAGGAGATTCACCGCCGGGGCATGAAGATTATCTTAGACGGCGTATTTAACCATTGCGGTTCCTTTAATAAATGGCTGGACCGGGAGCTGATTTATGAAAACCAGGAGGGCTATGAGAAGGGGGCTTATCCGGCTGCGGACAGTCCTTACCACAGCTTTTTTAAGTTTTTTGACGAGAATGCCTGGCCCTATAACGCCAGCTATGACGGCTGGTGGGGGCATGACACGTTACCTAAGCTTAATTACGAAGGCTCTGAGGAGCTTTATCAGTATATTCTGCGCATCGGGAAAAAATGGGTTTCCCCGCCCTTTAATGTGGACGGCTGGCGCTTGGACGTGGCTGCGGATTTAGGCCATTCCGAGGAATTTAACCATAAGTTCTGGCGGGATTTCCGGAGGGTTGTCAAGGAGGCCAATCCCAACGCCATTATTTTGGCGGAGCATTATGGAGATCCATATAACTGGCTGCAGGGAGACCAGTGGGATACGGTCATGAACTACGACGCTTTTATGGAGCCGATTACCTGGTTTCTGACCGGCGTGGAGAAACATTCCGACGAATTCCGGGGGGATTTGCTGGGAAATCCGGACGCCTTTATCGGCGCTTTAAGGCACCATATGAGCCGGTTCCACCAGCAGTCCTTAGAGGTTTCCATGAATGAGCTTTCCAATCATGACCATTCCCGTTTCTTAACCCGTACCAACCGGCGTGTGGGGCGGACGCATACTTTAGGACCGGAAGCGGCCAATGAGAATGTGAACAAGGGCGTGCTGCGGGAGGCTGTGGTATTTCAGATGACCTGGCCGGGAGCGCCAACTATATATTACGGCGACGAGGCCGGAATGTGCGGCTGGACGGATCCGGATAACCGCCGGACCTATCCCTGGACGAAGGAGGACAAGGAGCTTATCCTGTTCCACCGGGATATGATTAAGATTCATAAAGAGCGCGAGGTGTTAAAGCGGGGTTCGGTTATCTTTTTACATGGCGCCCATAAGCTGGTGGCTTACGGACGCTTTAACCGCCATGACAAGATGATTGTGATTCTCAATAATAATTATGAAGAAGTAGAGCTGAATCTGGCAGTTGACCGGTTGGGGCTGTTAAACGGTCACGAGTTAAAACAGATTATGTTAACTACCGAGGAAGGATATATTTTGGAACCGAAGATGTACCGGGTGGAGAATAATCAGCTCTATCTCCAGGTTCCCCGGATTGCGGCCATGGTTCTTGAGGCGCAGTAAAGGCGGTAGAATTGAACAAAAAAATTGAATATTTTACAAAAAGGTTGTTCAGTGTGACTCTATATTTTTCTCTTTCAGGGTGCTATGATAAGGGCAAATAATATGCCACTGGTTTTAAGCGGCTGAAATGCAGGAGGAAGAGAAAATGATGGCACAGATTTTAGCAATTGTCATTTTCGTCGCAATGTTTATCCTGATTGTCATGGATAAAATAGAACGGCAGGTTATTACGTTAGTATGTGGTTTGTTTACACTGGTTTTTGTCTTTGGATTGGGCATGCACAGCATGGAAGCGGTCTGGAAGACGCTGAATATCGGAACCATATTCAAACCGGAATTCTGGTATGCGGCAGGGGCTGCGGAGGAATCCTCCGCAGGGATTAACTGGGCAACCATTATCTTTATTGCAGGTATGATGGTAATGGTGGAGGGAATGGCTAAGGCAGGCTTTTTCCAATGGCTCTGTATGAAGTTGGCCCGTTTGGTCAATTATAAGCCGATTCCGCTTTTTATCGCATTTATGCTGATGTCAGCAGGTCTTTCCATGTTTATTGACAGTATTACGGTAATTCTGTTTTTGGCAGCCGTTACGGTGGAGCTTTCGAAGCTGTTGAAAATTGATCCGGTTCCCATGATTTTGGCGGAGATTTTCTGCGCCAACTTAGGAGGCTCTGCAACGATGTGCGGAGATCCTCCTAATATCATTATAGGAACCTCTCTCGGATATGCCTTTTCTGATTTTTTGACCAATACCGGATTGATTGCGGGGATTTCCCTGATTGTGGTCGTGGTATACTTTTATCTGGCATGCCGCAAGGAGCTTTTACAGGAGTCCGGTCAGGCTGTCGATTTGGAGACGCTGCCGGACCCGGCGGAGGCCATTCAGGATAAGAAAAGCTTTGCAATCAGCTGTGTAATCTTTGCAGCGGCGGTAGTTATGCTGATTACCCATGCCCAGACCGGGCTTACCGTAGCCTTTATCGGAGCGGTAATTGCGCTGATTACCCTGATTACAGCGGGAAAGGGAGCGGTTCAGCTTTTGAAAAAGGTGGACTACAAGACGTTGTTATTCTTTATCGGTCTGTTCGTGGTAGTGGGCGGCTTAGAGGAGACGGGAACGCTGGAATTGATTGCTGATTTTATCGGGAAGATAAGCGGGGGAAACTTAAAGATGATGGTGGCAATTATTCTGTGGATTTCTGCCATAGCCAGCGCCTTTGTGGATAATATTCCCTTTGCGGCGACGATGATACCGGTGATTAAAAGCCTGTCGGCGGCAACGGGAGCCAATCTGGAAACCCTGGCCTGGGCGTTGTCCATGGGAACGGATATCGGCGGCAGCGCTACGCCAATCGGCGCTTCCGCGAATGTGGTGGGAACCTCGGTGGCAGCAAAGAACGGACACCCCATTGGATGGGGCAAATATTGTAAATTGGCGGCGCCGGCAACCATAATTGTGGTGACATTGTCCATGATTTTAATTTTTGTACGATATTGTTAGAAACGGAGGTGCGCTATGGGAAAACAGATGCTTATTTCAATCAGCCGCGAATTTGGCAGCGAGGGACATACCATTGCCAGAAAAGTGGCTGCGGATTTGGGTATTACCCTCTATGACAGGAACATTTTAGAAGCGATAGCAGAGGAAAAAGAGACCAAAGTGGAAAAGCTAGAGCAGTTTGACGAGGTGCCGAGAAATATGATGCTTACCAGAAGCGTGGGCGAGCATACCTCCTCCATGGAAGATCATCTGGTCAATATGCAGTTCGAGTTTTTGTAGAGAAAAGCAGACAGTGGAGAATCCTTTGTTGTGGTGGGACGGTGCGCGGAGACGGCCCTAAAGGGAAGGGACGGCCTGATTAAGATTTTTATATTAGGCGACAAAGAAGAAAAGCACCAGCACATCAAAGAATATTTCCATATATCCGACGGGGAGGCCACAGCCAAGATTATCCGGCATGACGCCAGAAGGAAGCTTTATCATAACCGGTATTCGGAGTTTAAATGGGGAGATTCCAGAGGATATGATCTGTGCATTAACAGCAGCCGGTTAGGTGTGGACAAGACAGTTAAGATTATAGAAGAATATATAAAAGAAAGAATGTAGCAAATATACCGTATCAGCGGACTTTCCGTTAAGCAGTCCGGACTGGTGCGGTATTTTTTGTATTTTGCCCTTGCTTTTTTATGTAAATTGTTTTACAATATCACAAGATGTTGTGTCAACATTGGGGATATGGCACATTATTTATGTAATTGTTGATATGCCGGGATAGGAAAGGCTTTGTGATTTACGTTTGGAGGAAGGAATATGAGAATTATTAAGCGCAGCGGGACGGAGGTTGCATTCGATATTACCAAGATTGTTGCCGCAGTCGAGAAGGCTAACAAGGAGGTAGTAGAGACGGACCGTCTGACAACAGAGCAGATTAAGGAGATTGCCAAGAAGGTAACATTGACCTGTAGCAGTATGGACCGCACGTTCAGTGTGGAGGAGATACAGGATTTAGTGGAGAATGAGATTATGGCAAGCCAGGCCTTTCAGGTGGCAAGGAAATATATTACCTACCGCTATACCCGTGCTTTGGTTCGTAAGGCTAATTCGACAGACGAGCAGATTCTAAGCCTGATTGAGTGCAATAACGAGGAAGTGAAGCAGGAGAATTCCAACAAGAATCCGATTGTCAACAGTGTGCAGCGGGATTACATGGCCGGGGAGGTCAGCAAGGATATTACCAAGCGTTTTTTGCTGCCAGAGAAGATTGTAAAGGCTCATGAGGAGGGAATTATTCATTTCCATGATTCGGATTATTTTGCCCAGCATATGCACAATTGCTGTCTGATTAACTTAGAGGATATGCTGCAGAATGGTACGGTTATCAGCGAGACCATGATTGACCGGCCCAAGAGCTTTTCTACAGCCTGCAACATTGCCACCCAGAGTATCGCCCAGATTGCCAGCTCCCAGTATGGTGGACAGAGCATTACCCTGTCTCATTTAGCGCCTTTTGTGGACGTGAGCAGGAAAAAGTATCTGAAGATGGTAAGGGAGGAATTTAATGCGGCAGGACTGCCTCTTGACGACAGCCAGATTGCCAGCATTGCCGAGCTGCGTGTCAGAGAAGAGATTAAGCGGGGCGTGCAGATGATTCAGTATCAGGTAATTACCTTGATGACTACCAACGGGCAGGCGCCCTTTGTCACGGTACTGATGTATTTAGACGAGGTGCCGGAGGGACGCACCAGAGATGACTTAGCCCTTGTGATTGAGGAAATGCTGACACAGAGAATATTGGGAGTTAAGAACGAGAAGGGAATATACATCACCCCTGCGTTTCCGAAGCTTATCTATGTATTAGAGGAAGATAATGTGCGGGAGGGAACCAAATACTGGCCGTTGACTCAGTTGGCGGCTAAATGTACGGCAAAGCGGATGGTTCCGGACTATATATCAGAAAAGATTATGAAGAAGTTAAAGAAGGGAGACTGCTATCCATGTATGGGATGCCGCAGTTTCTTAACCCCTGACCGCTTTACGGAGGCAGGAATCGGGAATATTGCCAATGCAAAGAATTACATTCCCGGACAGCACAAATATTACGGTCGGTTTAACCAGGGCGTGGTGACTTTGAATCTGGTGGATGTGGCCTGCTCCTCCGACGGGGATATGGAGAGGTTCTGGAAGATTTTGGACGAGCGTCTGCAGCTTTGCTATGAGGCGTTGATGTGCCGTCATAACCGCCTGAAGGGAACTCCTTCGGATGTGGCGCCCATTTTGTGGCAGCATGGCGCCCTTGCCCGGTTAAAGCGCGGAGAGACCATTGATAAGCTGCTCTATAACGGGTATTCCACCATTTCCTTAGGCTATGCCGGACTTTGTGAGTGTACCCGGTATATGACCGGATTTTCCCATACCAATCCGGAGGCGACGCCTTTTGCCATGGAGGTAATGCAGCGGTTAAATGACGCCTGCAATCAGTGGAAGGAAGAGACCAATATTGATTTCAGCATCTATGGCACGCCGTTGGAGTCTACAACCTATAAGTTTGCCAAGTGCCTACAGAAGCGTTTTGGCAAGATTGAGGGCGTGACGGATAAGAACTATATTACCAACAGTTATCATGTTCATGTGACAGAGGAAATCGACGCCTTTGACAAGCTGTCCTTTGAGGCTAAGTTTCAGGAGCTGTCGCCGGGAGGAGCCGTCAGCTATGTGGAGGTTCCGAATATGCAGAACAATATCGATGCGGTTCTTGCTGTGATGCAGCACATTTATGACAACATCATGTATGCGGAGTTAAACACCAAGAGCGATTACTGCCAGCGGTGTGATTATGACGGAGAGATTCAGATTGTATCTGATAAAGAGGGAAAACTAGTATGGCGGTGTCCTAACTGCGGTAATACAGATGAGGATACCATGAATGTGGCAAGGCGTACCTGCGGATATATCGGAACCCAGTTCTGGAATCAGGGCCGTACCCAGGAAATCCGGGAGCGGGTGCTGCATTTATAGGATAATAGTTATTCCGTAAAGTCAGCCGTCGTGAAAAATGGAATATCAGAATGTAAAAGGGAGCAGCCTTATAGGACTGCTCCTTTTTAAATTAAGAAAATCACATTCTTTATAAAGAATTAAATTTAGGCTACAACGGTTACATTTACTGCCTGTGCGCCCTTTGGTCCCTGCTCGATATCAAATGTTACGGTCTGACCTTCGTCTAAGGTCTTAAAACCTTCTGCTACGATACCAGAAAAATGTACGAATACATCCTCGCCTGTTTCGCTGTTGGTAATGAAACCGAATCCCTTAGTTGAGTTGAACCATTTGACTGTACCTTTGTTCATGAAAAAGTACCTCCTTAAATTATGATTGTATTGATAGAGGTAAATGTGAATACCAAGACCAGCGAGTGAGTTGGTATCTTTTAACGCTTTATAAATACAAGCACAGTTTAACATCAATAAAAATGGAAGTCAATAATATTTTTGTGAAATACGTTGAAGAAATGCTTGAAATATAGTATAGTATATATAAAAGTTGGCTCTCAGACAGTATTTCACAGTACAGAATGGAGAAGGTACAGATGAAAAAGCATATTATTATGGCAGGATTGTGTATAGGCATATTGGCTGGGTTTACCGGCTGCCAGAAGGATTATTACGGCAAAGGAAAGCCTTTTACCATGAGCACCTCCGAGCTGCCGGGATATCACAATGACGCCATTATGGCACTCAGCACGGATAATTATGAGCGGTTTATGCATGCCAGTTATATCCGTGTGACAGATAAATTTGGACAGATACAGAAGATTAAAATCAGTGCGAATATCAAGCGGCATCAATGGGATTTTGCCAATCTGGATAACAGTGGAAATTTTAAGAATTATGTGGAAGCGGACGGCTCCATAAAGAAAGTGGGAATTGACGTTTCCGAGCATCAGGGTGCTATTAACTGGGAAAGTGTCGCCGGTGCGGTGGATTTTGCCTTTATCCGGCTGGGATACAGAGGATATACCAATGGCGGTCTGGTTATGGACGCTTATTACTCTGCCAATATGCAGGGGGCGGCTGCTGCCGGTGTGCCGGTAGGGGTGTATTTTTATTCCCAGGCGGTTACCTACGACGAGGGCGTGGAGGAGGCCAATTATGTGCTGAGCCAGTTAGGGGATTACAGCCTTGCCTATCCGATTGTATTAGACCGGGAGGACCCTATGCAGGAGGACGCCAGAACGAACAATCTTTCTGTAGAGGAGCATACCCAGGCGGCCCTTGGATTTTTGGAAACCATTGCGGCTTCCGGACGGCAGGCCATGATTTATACCAATCGTACCTATTATGCCCTGTATCTGGATTTGGAGAGGGTTTACCAGTATCCGGTATGGTTTGCCCAGTATGCGGATGAACCGGACTGGCCTTATGAATTTTCTATCTGGCAATATACGGAGAGTGGGGAGGTTCCGGGTATTGCAGGCTCTGTTGACCTGGATCTGGAAATGATGCCGCCGCAGTAGAAGCCTCCGGAAATGATATTTATAGAAACAGGAGGTGATGGAGGTGTCCTGGAATATGGATTTTGAGCTGAGCGCGCTGATTGTATTGCTTGTGCTCACATATTTTCAATTATTTGGACATCGGGTTCCGATTAAACGCAATCGCATATTTCTATCCATCACATTGGTAGAGCTGTTTGCGGTTTTGTGGAGCTTAACCGTAAGAACATTGATTTGCAGCCGGGGTGTTTCGGCTTTTGAAAAAATGCATATGTGCATTGGCATATATTATATGCTGGTCTATGGCGTGGTTTTGCTGGTCATGGCGTATTTTACGACATGGACAGGGCGCAGCCTTAAGCGGGAGCGCTTCGGCTATCTGCCTGTTTTGCTGCCGGTGGCAGTTTATGCAGAGGAGATCATTCGGAATTTTATAACCGGCCATTTATATAGCTATGATGTGCAATGTGGATTCTTAGAGACTGCCGGCACGGGAATCCTTAATGCGGTAGTCGTCTATTGTCTTTTGTTCAGCCTGATATATTGTATGCTGCGGGTCAAGGGCAATGCCTTTGCCAGACTAATGGTTATATCCGTACTGGCGGTTCTTTTCGGCGCTGCCATGGTGGTGCAGAGTATGGTAAGAACCGTAATTTTCCTTGACTTTATTGTGGCGGTTACTCTGGTGGTCTTATATTTTGTCATGCAGAATCCCTCGGATATGCTGGACAATAATACCCATGTGCTAAGCCGGAATATGCTGGATGAGATTTTGTCTGCGGATATTGATGCGGGCAGGTCCTTTAATCTGGTTGTTCTGGCATTGGATGAATTTAAGTTTGTCAACAAAACCTTTGGCGTGGCAGTGGGAGATATGATGCTTATGCAGGTAGCTAATTATTTAAGCTCCATTGGCCGTCATGGGCTGGTGTACCGATATGGTTCCGATCAGTTTATTTTGCAGTTGTATGGTGATGAAAAACGCTTACAGACCAAGATTGAGCTTGTCAGGGAACGGTTCCGCCACCCCTGGATTACAGAGGAAGTGTTTGTGATGATGAGTACGACTGTCTGCTGTGTCTGCTGTCCGGAGGATGGCAACGAGTTAGAGAATCTGATTGACGTTGTCGACTATTCCGTGCTGTCTGCCAAGAAGATGGGAAAAGGCAATATTGTGTATGCCAGAGATTTAGATTTACATTCGATTAAGAAGGAAAAGGCCATTGAAAAAGCCATTGAGGAGGCGATAGAGCAGGATACGGTGGAGGTATATTATCAGCCGATTTTTAATGTGGAACGGCAGTGCTATACCTCGGCGGAGGCATTGGTCCGGATTCAGGATGACCTCTTGGGCAATCTGCCGCCGGAGACCTTTATTCCTATCGCGGAGAGAAACGGTTCGATTATCCGCTTGGGCACCATGATTTTTGAAAAGGTGTGCCGGTTCATCTCGGAATACAATTTAAGAGATACGGATATTGAGTACATAGAAGTGAATATGTCCGTGGTGCAGTGTATGCAGCGGGGCTTTGTGGAAGCGCTGAATGAGATTATGGATAAATATGGTGTCAGCCATGACCAGATTAATCTGGAGATTACGGAGACGGCGGCGGTCAATTCCCTGACGATTTTACAGGAGAATATTGAGCAGCTTTACCAACAGGGAATCCGCTTTTCCTTAGACGATTACGGCTCCGGTTATGCGACAATCGGCTATATTCACCAGCTGCCCTTTGAGATTATCAAGCTGGATAAGCTGATGGTGTGGGACGCCTTTGAGAATGAACGGGCAGGAATTACGCTTAAGCATACGGTGGGAATGCTGAAAGAGCTTAAGCTGCGGATTTTAGCAGAGGGCGTGGAGACAGAGGAACAGAGGGCAAGGCTGAGCAGTATCGGCTGCGATTACCTGCAGGGCTGGTATTATTCCAAGGCGGTTCCGGAGAGCGAGTTTGCGCAGCTCATCAAAAAGGTAAGCTAAAGGATATTACGACATCGTTAAAAAGTGCTTGACATCTTTGTACCCATAGTGTATATATTGATATATACAGTATATATACAATTTGTTTGAAGGGAACGAAGAAACAGAATGATAGAGGTAAAAGGGGTATCAAAGAAATTAGGCGGATTTTATCTTCGTAATTGCACATTTACCATTCCGGCGGGATATATCTGTGGTCTGGTGGGGCCAAACGGAGCCGGCAAGACAACGTTGTTGCATTTACTCTTAGGCTTATATCAGGCGGATGAGGGAACCATAGCGATAGACGGTATGGTTTACAGCAGCCAGGAAAAACAGATACATGATGAGATAGGGACTGTATTAGGGGAGGATTTGTTTGAACCCTTTCTTACTTTAGAACAGAACGGGGACTATTACGGAAAGTATTATTCCTGTTACAATCGGGAACAAATGGAAGAATATCTTAAGGTGTTTGGCTTAGAGAAAAAGAGAAAGTTTGGAATGCTTTCAAAGGGAGAGAAGGTAAAATGCCTGTTTGCTTTTGCCCTGTCTCATGCGCCCAAGCTTTTAATCTTAGATGAGGCCACAGGCAGTTTTGATCCGGATTTCCGAAGCCGTTTTTTTGAGATTCTGAAAGAGTATATTGCAGACGGAACCAAAAGTGTGATATTGGCAACTCATTTGACTGAAGATCTGGACCGGATTGCCGATTATCTCATTTATCTGGAAGAGGGAAATCAGATTTTTGCAGAAGATATGGAAACCTTTCGCAGCAGATACCGAATAGTAGCGGGAGAAAGCTATAAGATTAAGCTGCTGCCTAAGGAGCGGATTGTCCACATGGAGGAAAACAACTATGGTGCAAAAGCATTGGTAATACATAATCGGCAGGGGAATTATGACAGCGCTCTTCAGGTGGCAAGTCCCTCTATCGAGGAGTTTATGTATTTTTTCTCTAAGAGGAGGAAGTGAGATGTTTAGGAAATATATACGGGATTATATGGATACATACCGGCTATATTATATGAAACAGCTATGGGGAGATAAAGAGAAAAGAGAGCTGTTATTTTTTTTGATGTTCTTGAGCATTTTGTTGATGCTTGATTTGAAAGGGAAAGGCATAATTGTCCTGGCCATATTTGTGCCTATGTTTTTGTCCTTTTTTTCCGGGCTGCTGCGTCCAATCAGGCCGGGCAAGATGATGTACTTATGCCCTATGGACAGGAAGGAACGCAGGAGTTATATCTATGGTGATTATTATTTCCGGATTAGTCTGCATATGCTTTTTGCAGTGTTGGGAATTGGTGTGATTGTCCTCTTTTTTCGTTGTGATATGCTGTCGGTTCTCGAAATACTGTTAAATGATTTTATGATAACAATATATATCATGCCTGAACAAAAAGCAATCAACCAATGGAAAATTTCAAAGGAAGAGCAAATGAAGATTTTCCCACAGGAAATGGCCATTATTTTAAACAGTATACAGGCGGTATTTGTCGTTAAAGAGCAAGGAGCGGTATTTTCATCTAACGGAGACGGGCATCATTTGATCGGAAAAGGAATTATTTTATTGGTTTTCTTCCTCATAGAGCTGCCGCTTTATCTGAAATACAGAAAATATGTTAAGAAGGAGTTAGAGGACGCAGTTTTCTTTGAAGGAGGTGCAAAATGAAGATTGTAATCCTTCCCCAGGGAACGCTGGCGATTTATGAGCAGATTGTGAATCAGTTAAAAAATGCGGTTCTTACCGGAGAATTAAAGGCGGGAGAGGCGCTGCCCTCCATTCGGTCATTGGCGGCGGATTTGGGCGTCAGCGTGATTACGACAAAACGGGCATATGAGGAGCTGGAAAAGGAAGGGCTTATTCGTTCTGTTGCCGGAAAGGGTTTTTATGTCTGTGAATACAATACAGATTATCTAAAAGAAAAACAGTTGATGATGTTGGAAAAGCGTTTGGGAGAAGTCATAGAGGAGGCAAAACAGGCCGGGGTTTCCTGTGAAGATTTTGTGGACATGGCACAGACGCTATATAAGGAGAATTAAAATGAGTAAAGAACAGGCGATATTATCCTTTGAGAAGGTTACCGGAAAAAAGGGAAAATTTAAACTTAAAAATATTAATCTTGAGCTTAAGCCCGGCTACCTGTATGGGCTTATAGGAAAAAACGGCGCAGGGAAAACCACATTGATGAAGTACATTGTGGATGAAAAAATCCGGTATGAAGGCCGTATCTGTTTGGAAGGGGAAGATATTCGGGGGGATCATGCCCGGATTATGAATAAAATTGGCTTTGTATCCGAGGAGCGGCCATTTTTAGGGGATTGGACTTGCGCGCAGAATGCGGAAATTCTGGGCGGGCTGTATGATTGGTTTGATATGGAAACATTTAGGGAAACCATGGACAAGATGAAGTTGTCTGAAGGAAAAATATATAATAGAATGTCCAGGGGAGAAAAATTGAAATTTCAACTGGCTTTTGCCATTTCCCACTCTCCTTGTCTTTATTTGTTAGACGAGGTAACGGCGGGAATGGATCCGGTATTTCGTCTGGAATTATTTGAAAGAATCCAGCATTTAATTATGGATGAAACCTGCTGCGTTCTGATGACAAGTCATATTTTGTCTGAGATACAAACAAAAACGGATTATGTGGGAATAATGGAAAGAGGGGAGTTGGTTCAATTTGGAGAAAGCATGGATGTTATTGGAAGAGTTTTTTGAGCGGAAAAAAACATGGGAGTATGTCATCTATAACATGCTGGCTTTTATTTTTATCGGCATCTCTATGCTTATATGGATTATGCCCTATCAGGTATGGCAGGCAGAGGATGAGCTTGTGTTTTGGATTTTGTTTGGTTTCATGGAAGTGATAGGACTTGATTGTTATTTACAGAAATTCACAACTTATAAAGACAATGGACAGATAAAGCAGATAGATGAACTAATGAAATATCTTCCTGTTTCCCATAAGCAAATCGTCAGATACAGGCAGAAAAAGCTGGCAAAAATATGTGTGTGGCTTACCTGTATATCCATGGTCTGTCAAACTGTCTTTGCGACTATATTCCTGCACACATTTTCAATAGGGAACATTCTTATCCCTTTGGCGTTTAATTTTATTCTGCCCCTGCTGCCGGAGAAAGGACGGTAGATCTTGCAGATGAGCAGACAGAGGAAATACTGTAATCGGTTTAAAAAAACGGCCCGCTTATGAAAGCAGGCCGGTCTTTTTCTTTGTGCGGTTAGAATCGGAAATCCCGTTTGCCGGAGTGGATATCGCTTAAATGCTCCTCCACAATGGATCTCACCTTTGGATTGGGAATGTTGTCAAGTTCTTTTTGAATTAACTGCATACCAATCTCTACCGTATCCGGAGAAGCGTAATCCTCTAAATATTCCTTAAGCGTCATCAGTGCATTTGGCAGACAGCAGTTCTGAATCTGTCCGCTCTTGCAAAGGCTCATAAAACGGTCTCCGGTACGGCCTTCCCGGTAGCAGGCGGTACAAAAGCTTGGCACATAGTCCATTTCCATCAGCCATTTTACAACCTCGTCTAAAGTACGGTTATCGCTTACATCAAATTGTGAGGAGTCCTCATCCTCCGGCTCATCCTCGTAATAGCCGCCGACAGAGGTTTTAGAACCGCCGCTGATCTGGGAAATGCCTAAGTGAAGCACCCGTTCCCGGCATGCCTTGCTCTCTCTGGTGGATACGATCATGCCTGTGTAGGGAACCGCAATACGGATGCAGGCAACTAGCTTGGCAAAGGTGTCGTCGTCAATACCGTTGTCAAAGGTAGAGGGATCAATGTCGTCAGCCCGGCGAATCCGGGGTACGGATATGGTGTGTGGGCCTACTCCGTGGACAGCCTCTAGGTGCTCGGCATGCATCAGGATTCCGGCAAATTCATACCGGTATAACTCTAAGCCGAACAATACGCCTAAGCCCACGTCATCAATTCCACCCTCCATGGCGCGGTCCATAGCCTCTGTGTGGTATGCGTAGTCGTGCTTTGGTCCTGCCGGATGTAAGCGCTCATAGCTTTCCTTGTGGTAGGTTTCCTGAAACAGAATGTAGGTGCCGATGCCGGCCTCCTTAAGTTTTCTGTAATTCTCAACGGTGGTAGCGGCGATATTCACATTTACCCGGCGGATATCCCCGTTTTTGTGATGTACGGAGTAGATGGTCTTAATACTCTCTAAAATATATTCAATCGGATTGTTTACCGGATCTTCGCCGGATTCAATGGCAAGCCGTTTGTGTCCCATATCCTGAAGGGCAATCACCTCGTTGCGAATCTCCTCCTGCGTCAGCTTCTTGCGGGGGATGTGCTTATTTTTTAAATGGTAAGGACAGTACACGCACTGGTTGACGCAGTAATTAGATAGATAAAGCGGGGCAAACATAACAATCCGGTTGCCGTAAAAATCCTTCTTAATCTGTTCTGCCAGCTTGTAAATCTGCTCGTTTAACTCCTCGTCCTCGCACATCAGCAGCACGCTTGCGTCCCGGTGGGAAAGACCTTTACGCTCCTTTGCCTTTTCCAAAATCTGGAGAATCAGCTCCCGGTCGTTTTTGTGTTCGTCACTGTAGGCTAAAGTGTCGAGAATCTCCTGATGATCAATAAATTCTTCTGCTTTCATTGAACTTGGGTTATACATACACATTCCTCTTTTCGTAATAAAATTATATTATCTTAATTTTAAATCCGGAGAGTCCCCCCGGTCAATAGCTATTTTAAAGTGAATATTTTCCATGCGGTTTGACATACACTGTATGCACTGGGCGGATTCGTCGCCGGTGCAGATTTTGTTGTCGTAAAGAGCATATTGCTTTCTTACGGATACCGGAGATAAATTCGGCATTACCACATTAGCGCCCGCCAATATGCCCTGTTCCCTGCCGGTGGGGGATATGGTGCCGAGGGCCGTCGTGGAGGGAAGCAGCAGCGTAGGCTGCATCAGCCGCAGAATACTGAGCAGTAAAAGGGTATCCTCCAATGTCCCGTCAGGACGGTCCGCAAAAGGCGTGTCCTTATGGGAGATGAAAGGCCCGATTCCCACCATATGGGGACGGAAATTCTGGATAAACAGTAAATCCGCTGCTAACATTTCCCTGGTCTGTCCCGGCGAGCCTACCATAAATCCGCATCCTACCTGGTACCCAATCTCCTTTAAGGCGCGTAGGCAGTCCATGCGGTTTGTATAGGACATGGAGGCGGGATGCAGCATTTCATAATGCGTCCGGGTTGCCGTCTCATGCCGCAGCAGATACCGGTCGGCCCCTGCATCAAAAAGCGCCTGATAGCTGTCCTTCGAGCGTTCGCCTAGGGACAGGGTAATGGCGCAGTCCGGATATTTTTCCCGAATGGCGCTGACAATGTCCACCATGCGTTCATCTGTAAAATAGAGGTCTTCCCCGCCCTGCAATACAAAGGTGCGGAATCCCAATTCATACCCCTGTTGGCAGCAGGACAAAATCTCATCATAGGAAAGCCGGTATCGTTCCAGATTCCGGTTACTGCACCGGATGCCGCAGTACAGGCAGTCATTTTTACAGTAGTTGGTAAACTCAATGAGTCCCCGGATAAATATCCGGTTGCCAAAATGCTCCCGCCGCACCTGATCGGCTTCCTCTGCTAACCTGCTCCGGAGTTCTTCGGAATTGTTCTTTAAAATAACCGTAAACTCTTCTCCGGTTAAAGGCGTATGGTTAAGCAGTTTGTCAATGCTAATTGTTAAAGTTGTGCTCATTTTCCTGAATCACCTTCTCAATACGTTCCTTTACCATGTCGGCGATATCTGAGGTTTTCATGCCCTGATATTCCTCGTAAGGAATGGGGGGCAGAATATGTAGCTGCACATCCACCTTGCGGGTGGAATTGGTGTCAAAGGGTAAGTAGCAGTCAATAATGGCAATGGGTACAATGGGACATTTAGCTTTGGTGGCTGCCTTAAAGCTGCCGCTCTTAAATTCCCCTAACCGGTTGCCGTTCTTAGAACGGGTGCCTTCGGGGAAAATCAGGAAATTCCGCCCTGCCTTTACCTGATTGGCTACTTCGTTGATTACCTGAAGCCCCTGCCTCACATCCTCCCGGTCCATAAAGAGACCGCCCATAGTCTGGATGAGCTGGCGCAGGCCGAATACATTGTAGGCCTCTTTCTTAATCACTACGCCAAAGGAGACAGGATTTAAATAAACTAATCCCATGACGTCAAATAGTCCCTGATGGTTGGGGTACATGATATAGCCGGATTCCTTTGGAAAATTCTCCAGCCCGTAGCCATGCACATTTACATTTCCGCATTTGCAGCCGTAATAGCCAATCTTACGGATTAATTTATATTTTTTTTCTTCACTGACCTTTTCGTTGCCGGCTGTAGCATAATACATCAGGGTAAAAAATACGAACGGTACCCGGAAAAAGTTGCGCAGTATCATCATTGTAAGGCGTTTGGCCATATTGAAATCCTCCCCTTTATAAATCTACGTCCCAATATTCCTCTAAGGTTGCAAAGTAATCCTCCGGCGTCTCTGCCCGGCGAATCATAACGGTGCTGCCGTTCTCCCGCAGTAAAATCTCAGCGGATTTCAGTTTGCCGTTGTAGTTATAACCCATGGAATAGCCATGGGCGCCGGTGTCGTGAATCACTAACAGGTCGCCGATGTCAATCTTTGGCAGCTTCCGGTCTATGGCAAATTTATCATTGTTCTCACACAGAGAACCGGTAATATCGTATATATGGTCCGCAGGGGCGTTTTCCTTGCCCATAACCGTAATGTGGTGGTATGCGCCGTACATAGCCGGGCGCATGAGATTGACGGCGCAGGCGTCCACGCCGATGTATTCCTTATGGGTGTGCTTCTCATGAATGGCCCTGGTTACCAGATGTCCGTAGGGAGCTAACATAAAACGGCCAAGCTCCGTATAGATTGCCACATCCCCCATACCGGCAGGAACCAAAATCTCCTCATATGCCTTCCGGACGCCCTCGCCGATGGCGAGAATGTCATTGGGCTCTTTGTCCGGCGTATAGGGGATACCCACGCCGCCGGATAGATTGATAAATGTAATGTGGGCGCCGGTCTCCTGCTTTAATTCCACAGCAGTCCGAAACAAAATTCCTGCTAAAGTCGGATAGTAGTCGTTCGTTACGGTATTGCTGGCAAGAAAGGCATGCATGCCAAATTCCTCCACGCCTAACTCCTTTAAACGCTGATAAGCCTCCGTCATCTGCGGACGCGTCATACCGTACTTGGCGTCTCCCGGATTATCCATAATAGTATTGGCGATGGCAAACTTGCCGCCGGGATTAAACCGGCAGGACATGCGCTTTGGCATACTGCCAAGGGCATTTTTCACAAAATCAATATGGGTAATATCGTCTAAATTAATGGTAGCGCCGAGCTTAGCGGCCAACTTAAATTCCTCCTCCGGCGTGTCGTTGGAGGAAAACATAATGTCTTTTCCGTCAAAACCGCATTTTTCCGACATCAAAAGCTCCGCCTTAGAGGCGCAGTCTGTACCGCAGCCCTCCTGCTTTAAAATCCGGAGTATGGTGGGATTGGGCGTGGCCTTTACGGCAAAAAATTCCTTAAAGCCCGGATTCCACGAAAATGCCTGCTTTAGCTTCCTCGCATTTTCCCGGATGCCTTTTTCGTCGTAGAGATGAAAGGGCGTGGGGTATTCTTTGCAGATGTCCTCAAGCTGCTTTTCACTTACAAATGGTGTTTTCATGGGTTCTATAATTCCTTTCACGTTCAGTAAGATTTCTATAAAATAAATATCCATATAATATAGTAGTATTTTTTGCGAATTTGTCAAGCGGGAAAAGGGTATTGTTTCAGTAATCAGTGGGAATTTGACTTATAATAATATTAAAGTTATAATGTAAGCAGATATGTATTATTCTGTCTGTTCTGCTTTGTTCATTTACATCAATACGATACAAGGAACGTCGCAATGACAATATGGGGGGATGCCTATGGAGTTACAACAATTACAATATTTTCTGGTGGCGGCAAAGTATGAGCATATCACCAAGGCGGCCAATTCGCTGCATATTGCCCAGCCGGCCCTGTCCCAGTCGATTAAGCGGTTAGAGGCGGAGCTGGGGGTAAAGCTTTTTGACCGGAAAAAGGGAGGGATTGCCTTAAGTGATTCCGGTAAACTCTTGGTGGAGGAATTGAAACCGATTATGAAAAGCTTAGACAGCCTGCCAAAGAAGCTGGCGGAGACTGCGGGCAGGCAGAACCGGACCATTCATTTGAATGTATTGGCGGCCTCCATTTTAGTTACCAATTCGATTATCGCTTATAAAGCAAAGCACCCGGAGGTAAATTTTCAGTTCGTCCAGAGCCAGTCCTCTATGGATTATGATTTGTGCATTACCGCCATGCTGCACCGGCGGAACAGGTCGACCAACCAGATTATGTTAGAGGAGGACTTCTTTCTGGCGGTTCCTGCATCTTCAAAATATGCAGCGTATAAAGAGATTGATTTGGCGGAGGTCTCCGAGGAGGGCTTTATCGTCATGGCGGATACCCGCCCGATTCGGAATATCTGCGACCAGTTTTGCTTAGAGGCAGGCTTTGCCCCGGATATTGTCTTTGAGAGTATGAATTTTGAGGCGGTGAGAAGTCTGATTAGCGCCGGGTTAGGCGTGGGGTTCTGGCCGGAATATTCTTGGGAAAGCGCCAACCCCTCGGATAAAATGGTGTTGCTGCCTATCCGGAGTCCGGAGTGCAAGCGGGATATCATCATTACCTATAACCAGCAGTTTTCGGATAATCCCTTTGTCAAGGATTACTATGATTTCCTGATTGATTTTGCCATGGACTGCAAGGCAAGACATCAGAAAAGCAGGGCGCGGGGATAAAAGAAAGGGATTGACAAATCCATTTTCAGGGACTATACTTGAATGCAGTTGATGAATTTAATACCGTACTACAAACCGATGAGTAAGAGGAGTAGGCTATAGTGAAGCTATACAGAGAGCTGTGGCGGTGAGATACAGCAAGTGGTCGATAGTTGAATGGACTTATGAGGGTGGCTTGAAATGTTACGCAGGTAACAGAGTAGATGCCGACGGGAGCCCGTCCGTTATCAATGGGGTGCATATGTTAGTATGCAGGGAGAGTGGATGCAATGCATCAATTTGGGTGGTACCGCAGAAGCAGATTATGGCTTTTGTCCCTTGTCGGGGACAGAAGCCTTTTTTCATGTAAGAATGGGACTGAAAGAAGGGAAGAAACAGTAAGGCCGTAAGGCGGTTATGAGTGATAAGGAAAGAAGCAGCAAGGCTATAAGGCAGTTGTGAGCGATAAGGAGGCGAGATTAATATGATTTCAAGCTATGAAGAAATGCAGCAGTACGAAAAGGATTACAATATGATTCCCGTATGCCGGGAAATCTATGCGGATATTGTAACGCCGATTACCCTGCTGCGGCGGTTGAAGGAGATAGACAGCAAATATTACTTATTGGAAAGCGTCGAGGGAGGAAAACAGTGGGGGCAGTATTCCTTTTTGGGTGTAAGCCCCTTGTTACAGATTCGCTGTAAGAATGGTTTCGTTACGATGAAAAGCGGCGCCATGGAGACTACGGAGAAAAAAGACGCCATGCAGGCCTTGCGGGAACTGCTCGGAAAGTATCGTTCCCCGTCCATTCCGGGTATGCCGAATTTTACCGGCGGCCTTGTGGGGTATTTTTCCTATGAGATGATAGGTTATGCGGAGCCGAAGCTGCATTTAAAGGAAAGCGATTTTGACGATTACAACCTGATGCTCTTTGACAAGGTCATTGCTTATGACCACCTCAAGCAGAAAATCAGCGTAATTGTCAACTACCGCAGCGAATTGGGAGAGCAGGGATATAACGCAGCCATGTTGGAGATTGAGAAAATCATTCATCTGATTCAGGATACAACGCCGCTAAAGGCGGAGACCGCAGATGAAAATGTGGAGTTTACCTGTAACCTTACCAAAGAAGAGTACTGTGATATGGTGGAAAAGACCAAACATTATATCCGGGAGGGCGACATTTTCCAGGGCGTGATTTCCAGACGCTTTGAGGCAGATTATCAGGGCAGCCTGATTAACACCTACCGGGTGCTTCGGACTACGAACCCGTCGCCGTATATGTATTTTATCGGCTGTGATGATTTGGAGATTGCCGGAACCTCGCCGGAGACCATGGTGCGGCTGCAAAAGGGAAAGCTTACCACATTTCCTGTGGCGGGCACCCGAAAGCGCGGAGCGACCAGGGAAATGGACGAGGCGCTGGAAAAAGAGCTTTTGGCAGATGAAAAAGAGTGTTCCGAGCATAACATGCTGGTGGACTTGGCTAGAAATGATATTGGCCGGATTGCCGAATTTGGCACTGTAGAGGTCGAAGAGTATATGAAGATACACCGGTTTTCCAAGGTTATGCATATTGCCTCCACCGTAGTGGGCCGTATCCGGGAGGATAAGGACGGCTGCGACACCATTTCCGCCCTGCTTCCGGCGGGAACCCTTTCCGGAGCGCCCAAGTTCCGGGCCTGTGAGATTATTGACGAGTTAGAGCCTGTAGCCAGAGGGGTGTACGGCGGCGCTATCGGTTATCTTGATTTTTCGGGCAATCTCGATGTCTGCATTGCGATTCGCACCGCTGTGAAGAAGGGCGGCAAGGTGTATGTGCAGGCCGGGGCCGGTATCGTGGCGGACAGCGTGCCGGAAAATGAATATATGGAATGTGCAAATAAAGCCGGGGCCGTCATCGAGGCGGTAAAGCGGGCAGTGGAGGTGAATGGATAATGATACTGCTGATTGATAATTATGACAGCTTTTCCTATAATTTGGTGCAGTTAATCGGCGGAATCCAGAAGGAACGCTTTGAGGCCGGAATATCCGGGGAAGGGCGGGAGAGCAATTACGGAATCCGGGTAATCCGGAATGATGAGATGACGGTAAAGGAGATAGAGGCGTTAGCGCCGGAATATATCATTTTGTCTCCGGGACCGGGAAGACCGTCGGAGGCGGGAATCTGTGAGGAACTGCTTAAGGAGTACAGCAAGCCGGTAAAGATTTTGGGCGTCTGTCTGGGACATCAGGCGATTTTTGAGGCCTTTGGCGGGGAAATCACCTATGCAAAGAAGCTGATGCATGGCAAGCAGAGCATCATAGAATATGATAAGGAGGAACCTATTTTTCAGGGCTTGCCGGAGGAACTTCGGATTGCCAGGTATCACTCCTTAGCGGGCAAAAAGGAAACCTTGCCGGACTGCCTGAAAATTATCGCCGCCACAAAGGACGGCGAGGTTATGGCGGTAAAGCATAAGGAACGGGAAATCTATGGGTTTCAGTTCCACCCGGAGTCCGTATTGACGGAGCATGGGAAGGAAATGCTGGTTAACTTTTTGACAGTCAATGAAACGGAATCATGACAATTCGGAAGATCTATATGCCGCATTTGCCGTACACAGGCATTGTCCTGTCTGTGCGGCGTATAAAGCGGCGGACGGAGTTTCGTAATTGTCTGAAAATAAAATATATTATAGGAGGATAGAAAGATGATTTTAGATGCAATTAAGAAATTGGTGGAAAATGAAGATTTAACTTATGATGAGGCCCTTGCCTGCATGAATGAGATATTTAGCGGCGAGGCCACAGAGATTCAGACGGCGGGCTATCTGACTGCGCTCCGCATGAAGGGAGAGACGGTAGAGGAGATTTCTGCCAGCGCCATGGGAATGAGAAACCATGCTACGCCTCTTGAACATGAGGGCATTGAGGTGCTTGAGATTGTGGGAACCGGCGGAGACTGCGCAAATTCCTTTAACATTTCCACTACCAGCGGTTTTGTGGCAGCGGCAGCAGGCGTTCCGATTGCCAAGCATGGTAACAGAAGCGTGTCCAGCAAGTGCGGCGCGGCGGATGTGTTAGAGGCGTTAGGCGTTAAGATTACCATTGAACCGGAGAAGATGAGCCAGGTATTAAAGCAGGCCAATATCTGTTTTATGTTTGCGCAGGTTTATCACAAGGCCATGAAATATGTAGCACCGGTCCGGGGCGGTCTGGGAATCCGTACAATCTTTAATATTTTGGGGCCGCTTACCAACCCGGCAAATGCGAGTATGCAGTTGATGGGCGTATATGAGGAGGCGTTGGTGGAGCCGATGGCAAAGGTGCTTTCCAAGCTGGGTGTAAAGAATGGCATGGTGGTATACGGACAGGACTGCCTTGATGAAATTTCCCTGAGCGCGCCGACTACCGTTTGCGAAATCCGCAATGGAGAATTTAAGAACTATGTAATCGAACCGGAACAGTTTGGATTATCAAAATGTGACAAATCAGAGCTGGTTGGCGGAGATCCGCAGGAAAATGCAGCAATTACAAAGTCCATTTTAAGCGGTGAGGAAAAGGGAGCAAAGAGAAACGCCGTTGTCTTAAATGCGGCAGCCTGTATCTATATTGCCGGAAAGGCAGACAGTATAGAGGCCGGCGTTAAGATTGCAGAGGATATGATTGACAGCGGAAAGGCTATGGGAGTGCTCAATCAATTTGTGGAGTTGACCAATGCCTAATCATTATGGAAAAGAGTGGCAAAGGAGTAACATATGGCAGCAGACATATTAGAGCGAATTGCAGCAGATAAGCGAATCCAGCTTGCAGAAGAAAAAAAAGAGGTATCCTTAGAAGAAATGAAAGAGCGCGCATTAGGAACAAAAAGCGTCCTGCCCCCGTTCAGCTTTGAAAAAGCGCTGGGACGGGAAGGCATATCTTTTATCTGTGAGGTAAAAAAAGCCTCTCCTTCTAAGGGCATAATCGCAGAGGATTTTCCCTATGTGGAGATTGCAAAGGAATATGAAAAGGCAGGCGCCGATTGTCTGTCTGTACTGACCGAACAGAAATACTTCTTAGGCTGCGACCAATATTTACAGGAAATCCGCAGGGAAGTGAAACTGCCGATACTGCGGAAGGATTTTACCATTGACGTCTATCAGATTTATCAGGCAAAGGTAATCGGAGCGGATGCGGTTTTACTGATTTGCGCCCTGTTAGATGAATCGTTTATTAAGAATTGCATTGAAATATGTGACAATCTGGGACTGTCCGCCTTAGTGGAAACTCATGACGAAGAGGAAATCCGCATGGCAGTCCGGGCGGGAGCGAGAATCATCGGGGTAAATAACCGGAACTTAAAGGATTTTACTGTGGATATAGGCAACAGCACCAGGCTGCGGGAGGCGGCGCCGAAGGATACCCTGTTTGTGGCAGAAAGCGGAATTAAGACCAGAGAAGATGTAAGGGCTTTTGAAAAGGAAAAGGCGGATGCAGTCTTAGTGGGGGAAACCCTGATGCGGGCGGCAGATAAGAAACAGAAGCTGGATGAGTTGAAGGGCATAACGGCATAGCCAGTCTTGACGTTATGTAAACCTAACGATGGTAATGCGGATATAGACATGGCGGCTTTATAAAAATATTAAGGAGGCGGTATATGAAACTGAAGATATGCGGCTTGAAGCGGGAAGAAGATGTAGATTATGTAAACCAATTTAAGCCCGATTATGCAGGCTTTGTATTTGCGGGCGAAAAGCGGAAGATTGACTTTGATACTGCGCAGAAATTAAAAAGGCGGCTGAGTCCCGAAATTCCCTCTGTGGGTGTGTTTGTCAATGCCGACATTTCTTTTATCGTCCGTCTGGCGGAGGAAGGCATAGTGGATATGATACAGCTTCATGGTGACGAGGACCTTAACTATATTACCGAATTAAGAAAATGCCTTGAAAAAAGTGATAAAAATATCCCTCCGATAATCAAATCGGTACGGGTAAAAAGTGTGACGCAGATTTTAGAGGATGAAAAACTGCCGGTGGACTATCTGTTACTGGATGCGTTTCATGAGAATGAATACGGCGGCAGCGGTAAGGTCTTTGACCATACCCTGATACCGGAGCTCACGAAGCCCTACATTTTAGCTGGAGGAATTGACTCGAATAATGTGACAGATATCTTAAAAACATTATCCGCCCGAAACAGAAGTCCGTTCTGCGTCGATGTCAGCAGTTCTGTCGAAACCAACGGTTTCAAAGACAAAGCCAAAATACAACAACTGGTTCAAATCGTCAAAACATTGTAGTATAATAAAAACCATATATCGCTAAAACCAAAAGTATATGCGAAACTGCGAAACGCTCAACCAACGATACCAGGTTGTGCAGATACAACAAATACCATAAGCAGGTTGTTTTATGCACGCCGGTACTTAATGAGTGCGAAGCACGAATTTAGTACCGCTGCGTGCATAACCAAGCGCAAGCGTACCTGCGTTGGTATTGTTGTATCCGCACAACCGGCGCAAAAGTGAAATGCGTTTCGCAAATATCTGAAATGCCTAATAATATGGATTTGAGAGGAGAAATCATGGAAACAGGAAGATATGGACAATATGGCGGTCAGTATGTGCCGGAAACCCTGATGAATGCTGTGCATGAGTTAGAGCAGGCCTACGAGCACTACAAAAAGGACCCGGATTTTAACAGGGAATTAGATGAGCTGCTGAGAAACTATGCAGGCAGGCCTTCTTTGCTCTATTATGCGGAGAAGATGACAAAGGATTTAGGCGGGGCCAAGATATATCTGAAAAGAGAAGACTTAAATCATACCGGCTCCCATAAGATTAATAATGTGTTAGGACAGGTCCTTCTGGCAAAGAAGATGGGCAAGACCAGGGTAATTGCCGAGACCGGCGCCGGACAGCATGGCGTGGCTACGGCTACGGCGGCAGCCCTGATGGGCATGGAGTGTGAAATCTTTATGGGGAAGGAGGATACTGAACGGCAGGCCTTGAATGTATTTCGCATGGAATTGTTAGGGGCGAAGGTACACCCGGTAACCACCGGCACCATGACATTGAAGGATGCGGTAAATGAGGCCATGCGGGAGTGGACCTCCAGAGTGGATGACACTCTCTATGTGTTAGGTTCTGTTATGGGCCCCCACCCATTTCCCATGATTGTAAGAGATTTCCAGAGCGTTATCAGCAAGGAGAGCAGACAGCAGATTTTAGAGGCAGAGGGAAAGCTGCCGGATATGATTGTTGCCTGTGTGGGCGGCGGCAGTAACGCTATGGGTTCCTTTTATGAATATATCGAGGATGAGGGCGTTCAGTTAATTGGCTGCGAGGCGGCAGGCTTAGGGGTGGACAATCCGAAAAATGCGGCCACCATTGCCAACGGCTCCATGGGAATTTTCCACGGCATGAAATCCCTATTCTGTCAGAACGAATATGGACAGATTGCGCCGGTATATTCCATTTCTGCCGGTCTGGATTATCCGGGTATCGGACCGGAGCACGCCATGTTAAACGAGACCGGACGGGCCTCCTATGTCCCGATTACAGATGAGGAGGCGGTTGCCGCCTTTGAATATCTGTCACGGACGGAGGGCATTATCCCGGCTATCGAGAGCGCCCACGCCATTGCCTATGTGATGAAAACGGCAGGGCAGATGGATAAGAATCAGATTATTATCGCAACGGTTTCCGGAAGGGGAGACAAGGATGTTGCTGCAATAGCCAGATACAGAGGAGTGGAGATATATGAGTAGGATTCGAGACACATTTAAAAAGGAAAAGGCGTTTATTGCCTTTGTTACCGGAGGCGATCCGGATATCGATACCAGCTATGAGCTGATTAAGACCATGGCGGCAAGTGGGGCCGATATTATCGAGATTGGGATTCCCTTTTCCGATCCCATTGCCGAGGGGCCGGTAATCCAGGAGGCGTCACTCAGGGCTTTAAAGGCCGGAACGACTACGGATTCTTTGTTTGGATTAGTGGAGAAATTAAGAAAGGAAATAGAGATACCTCTTGTCTTTATGACCTATATGAACCCCATTTATGTGTACGGCACAGAGCGTTTTATGAAACGGTGCGCCGAGGTGGGGATTGACGGCGTGATTGTGCCGGATGTACCCTTTGAGGAGAAGGCGGAGTTAGCGGAACAGTGCCGGGAGCAGGGCATAGATTTAATTTCCATGATTGCGCCTACCTCCAAGGAGAGGATTGAGACCATTGCCAGGGAGGCGGAGGGCTTTATTTACTGCGTATCCTCGTTAGGCGTGACCGGTGTCCGCTCTGAGATTAAGACGGATATCGGCAGTATGGTAAAGCATGTAAAGGCGGTTACCGATGTGCCCGTTGCAGTGGGATTTGGTATTGCCACGCCGGAGCAGGCGGAGAAAATGGCGTCTCTTTCCGACGGAGCGATTGTGGGAAGCGCCATTGTAAAGCTGGTTGCCAAATATGGAAAAGAGGCGGCGCCTTATGTCGCAGACTATGTGAAGAGCATGAAGGAGGGCGTAAGGAGAGCCTGAAAGAGGAAAGAGCCTATGAGTCAGTTTTCTTGGGAAAATGAATGGAGATTGCAGAAGTTAAAGGAGGATTCCTTTATCGTCCGCCATATCATGGATAAACCGCCTGCCTGGGTGCGTCTGGTGCGAAGGAAGGTGCCGGATACCCTGCAAAACACCTTGGAGGCGGCTTTTAACAAAGCCTTTGTGGCGGTTTTTGATAAAGGGGCGGGATTGATTGAGAAAACCTACCGGAAGGACCGGCAGGAGGAGATTTACAGGGAGCACAGGAAACTGCTGGCCGACGAGGGCTTAAACAAGAGAAGCGTCAAGAAATTCGAGCGGCAGGCAAAGCGGACAGCGGGCAAAAATCTGGCCATTTCCACTGTGGAGGGAATCGGGCTTGGAATCATAGGGTTAGGACTGCCGGATATTCCGATCTTTGTGTCGGTAATGCTGAAAAGTATTTATGAAATTGCCTTAAGCTATGGCTTTGAATATACCACCCCTAAGGAAAAGCTGTTTATCCTGCGGCTGATTGACGCCGCCTTAGACAGCGGAGACGGGCAGCGGAAGAAGAATGAGGAAATCAACCGGTTAGCGGAGAGATATTTTAAGGAGGAACTGTCGGCGGGCCGGGAGGAGACCGATGAATTTGTGACGGAGCTTCAGATTACCCGTCAGATTGACGCCTCGGCCCAGGCGTTGTCAAGAGAGCTTTTGTACGGAAAGTTTGTGCAAGGCATGACTTTTATAGGCGTGATCGGCGGCGCTGCGGATTTTACCTGCTTAAAAAAGATAACGGACTATGCAGTCCTGAAATATAAGCGGCGCTTTCTTCTAAGGCAGGCTCCGTCCGGGGTGATGCCGGAATAGAGAAGCGTCCATAATATTTTTACCTCAAAGAACATATAATATATACCTCAGGTGCATATAATAAATATGGATTGAAAGCGGATTTATTATTAAAATGGTGTATATGTAAGTGGCAAAGCAAGAGAGGTAAAGGTATATGGCAGGATCACCAGATAAGATGGAGTCAGGGCACCGGTTGAGGGAATTTCGGGAACAGCTTGGATATACACAGGAACAGTTTGCAGAAAAATTGGATATTTCCGTTTCCACCGTGAAAAAGATGGAGACAGGGGAATATAACATATCCGTTGACACACAGAGAAAATTAAAAGAAACCTTTCATGATATTTCCATTGAATATCTGCTGTTTGGCAGCCGGAAGGGCGTCAACGACGTGTGGGCGCAGATTTTAGTCTTAGACCAGTGGGACAAATTTCTCATTCTCCAGAAATTATTGGCTTACTTCGGGCTCAATGATAAGTTGCTTGCAAACAGGGAAATAGACGAGGTAAAGACCAGAAGGCTTCGTCAATATTTGAAGGAATCCTTTAAGGACTGAGCGGATGAAACATGTCTTGATTTTAGAGAACAATTGTGCGGAGCAGGAGGCACTGGAGAAAATTGTTCGGGAACTAAATGCAGATGCCGTCATACATAAGGCGGATACAGTGGCAGCGGCTTACCAGATCGCAGTAGAGCATATGGTAAGCCTGTTTCTTGTGGATATTGTAATCGACAGCTCCATAAGAAACGATGTGTCGGGGCTGAAATTTGTGGAAAGCATCAGAAAGCTGGACCGGTATACATTTGTGCCGGTTATATTTATAACGGCGCTTACAGATCCCGGACAGTATGCGTATAAAATGCTCCACTGTTATGGATATTTTGAAAAACCTGCCCCGGTTAAGGAATTGAAACAGCTTCTTAAGCAGGCGTTAAAATACCACTATCCCAGAAAGGAAGAAGGAACGATATATTTCCGGAAGGATGGCGTAATTTATGCGGCGGAAAAGGAAAAGATAGTTTATATGGAAAGCCATGGCGGAAGTATTACCATTAAGACGGTTTATGATGAATTTACAGTGTATTACAGAAGCTGCAAGGATATTTTGGAGGAACTGGATTCGGATTTGTTTATCAGGATAAACAGGGGAATCCTTGTGAATTGTAAATATATTGCGAATGCAGACATGGTAAACCGGATTTTGCATCTTGTGGACGGGTATGGTGATTTGGAAATCAGCGTTCGTATGAAGAAGAACATCTTAGAAAAACTTAAGTCAGAAAGTTAAATATCCCCTTAAATATTCTTCTTTTTTGTGCTAAAATATAATTGACTATTATCTTGAAAGGGTACTGCATATGAGATGGGATAAACATTTTTTGGAACGGATAAAGGGAAATATTATAAAATGGTGGCAGCAGGTTCGTTTGCCTGCACTGCATATTAATAATAATAACTGGAGCAAAAATCACAAAAAAAACCGGAATATCGAGACGGATTATGAGGAAAAAGAGCCGCAGCCGGAGGCGACAGAGGCAGAGACCACACAGCCGGAACCAACATCAGATAAGAATTCTAACGCGGTTGCCGGAGGCAATGCGGAGGAGGTTTTGAACCGTATTTTGCACGAGAAGGAATGGGAGATTGAGAAAATCCGCAAACAGGTACAGGACGAAGAGCGGGTTGCTTCTATTATGAACGCCAATAAGGTGGATGTGGACGCTTTTATTGAAGAGGGAAAGTCTTCTCTTAAGGATAAGGAACGCTCTGCCGAGGAAGAGGAAAATATAAGGAAGGCCCAGGAGATTATGAACCGGCTTAACCGGGAGGCGGAGGAAGACGAGGCGAAAAAACAGGCGGAGATAGAAGCTGCAAAGCAGATTGCAAAGGAGACCTTTGGATAAAGAAAAAATATTGGTTTTATCTCCCGGACAGCAGGAGCATAATGCATTGTGGGAAAGCTTACGGCAAAAGTGCGAGATGATATGGGAGAACAATCACAAACGGGCAATTGAATATTTGAAAAAGTATGGAAAAGAGGTTGTTTTAATTCTATATGAGCCGTTGGGAGGGGCTTCGGGATGGCATGATTTGTCAGCATTTTTAGAAGAATCCGGCATGCGGCAATGTATACCGGTTGTTATTTTAGGGAATGTTGAACAATATACCGGTATGGAAGATACATTTAAGGTTTGGCCTGATGATATAGTAGAAAAGGAACTTCCGCCGGAACTGGCAGTTAAGCGCATCTGTCATATCTTAGAATTATATCAATACCGGAGAGGTTTTAAAGCATCGAAGCCGCCGAAATGGAGCAGGCCGGTATGGGAATATGAGCATCAACAGGAACGTAATATACATATTGAGCATATTCTGCTGGGTAGTCTGAACGCTCATAATGTGGAGTCTTTTCGGCATATTCGCTGTGTAGAAGCCTATACGAAAATTTTGGCGGAGCATTATGCAATATGCTATCCCAGAGCAAGAATGACGCAGGATAAGATTCATATGATTGTCCGGGCGGCAAGGCTTCATGATGTGGGAAAGCTCATGCTTCCGGATTATATTGTCTCAAGACCGGGAAGACTGTCAGATACAGAGCTTGATATATTAAAACAGCATACAATCTTAGGAGGCAGGGTGATAGAGGAGCTGATGGCATTTGAATCAGAACGGTTCCGAAAAATATGTTACAATGTGTGCAGATATCATCATGAAAGGTATGACGGCTCCGGATATCCGGATGGGCTTAGCAAGGATAGGCTTCCTTTAGAAGCGCAGCTGGTAGCATTGGCAGATATGTATGATGTTCTGATTCATACGGACAACGGCAATCAGGGAAATCCCAACGAATATGCTTATTATATGCTGATGAACGGGGAATGTGGCGTTTTATCCCCAAAAATACAGGAAGTCTTTAGAGATGCGAAGGAGGATATGGCGGCATTTTGCCCGGAAGAAAATGATGAAGAAAGCAGGCGGGGGTTAGTGATATGAATATTGGGTTGTTTACGGATACGTATTACCCGGAATTAAACGGTGTTGCAAATTCCGTATTTCTTTTGAAAAAAGAGCTGGAAAAAAAGGGACATAATGTATATGTGGTAACGACTAAAACGCCGGGGGCGCCGGCAGATGAAAAAGGCGTTTTCCGGGTGCCTTCTAAGGCGGTTTCCTTCGTTCCGGAACGTCGTCTTGGACTTGTCTATGATCCCAGAATCGCAAGAAAAATCCATAAGATGAAGTTAGATATTATTCATACCAACACCGAATTTTCCATTGGCATGTTTGGACGGATTATGGCCCATGAGCTGTTTATTCCTGTGGTGCATACCTATCATACAATCTATGAGGATTACACGCATTATATCAAAAAATATATCTCTAAGGAAGACCGGGCAAAAAAACTGGCGAAGCTGTACAGCAAGTTCAGCGTCAGGGGAGCCGAGGAACTGATTGTTCCCACAAAAAAGGTTGCGGAGTTAATGCAGCATTACGGCGTAAAGCCGGATATTAATATTATTCCAACCGGAATTGATTTAAGCCGGTTTGGAGTGCGGGACAGTGAAACCCAGAAGAATAAATTAAAGGCTTCTTTGGGAATCCCCGTTGAAGATAAGGTGGTGCTGTACCTTGGTCGGGTTTCCCAGGAAAAAAATATTGACGAAATCATGAACTATATGGATCACTATATGGAGCAGCAGTCCGGCGTGACCTTTGTGGTTGTGGGAGACGGGCCTTATCGGAGTAATTTGGAGAAAAATGCGAGAAGTTTAAAGCATCGGAAGAAAATGCTGTTTGCCGGAGCCAAGCCGTGGGATGAGATTACCCACTATTACCAGATGGCGGATGTGTTTGTGTCCGCTTCTACCAGCGAGACACAGGGCCTTACTTATATTGAGGCGTTAGCCTCCGGCCTTCCCATTGTGGCAAGGCGGGATCCGTGCTTAGACGGGGTATTGAAGCATGGTGAGAACGGCTACGGCTTTGAAAATGAGCAGACCTTTATCTTTGGCATTGATCAGATTTTATGGAATAGAGAGGGCATAGATTACCGGAAAAATGCAGAGGAGAGCGTGGAGCCCTTTTCCACGGAGAAATTTGCCGCCAAAGTGGAGAATATTTATTATCACGTAACGAAAACTCATCGGAATCTGCTGATGCGCATGGCAAACCGGGTGGCGGATAAGATTGGTTATGAGCGGACGGGAGTCAGGCCGTTAGGCGGTCCTATGGCAATGAATCTGGGGAATTCGGATATGGATGCCAGCCGCATCGGTCTTGGGTGTATGCGCCTTCATAAATTATCCGTCCAGGAGGCGGCAAAGCTTATAGAAATAGCGTTGGACCAGGGCATTACGCTTTTTGACCACGCGGATATTTACGGACAGGGAAAAAGCGAGGAGATTTTTGGAAAGGTCTTAGCGGAGAATAAAGGTATGCGGCAGCGGATGCGTTTACAGACCAAGTGCGGTATCCGGCAGGGGTATTATGATTTATCCAGAGCGCATATTTTGACATCCGTGGACGACAGCTTAAAACGTCTGCACACAGACAGTATTGATATATTACTGCTGCACAGGCCGGATGCGTTAATGGATGTATATGAGACGGCGGAAGCATTGCATCAGCTTGCCAAAAGCGGTAAAGTAAAACAGTTTGGCGTCAGTAATTTTAATGCAGCTCAGTTAAGGCTTTTGCAATCTGCCTGCAGGGAACCGCTCTTAATCAATCAGATGCAGTTTGGATTAATGCATGCGGGAATGGTGCGGCAGGGAATGGAGACCAATGCCGTGACAGAAGGCGGTATTCCCGGAGATATGGAGGTGCTGGATTACTGTCGGCTGAATGGCATTACGGTTCAGGCATGGTCTCCCTTACAGTATGGATTTTTTGAGGGAAATTTTGTGGATAACGAACAGTTTCCGGAGTTAAATGCGGCTTTAGAGCGGCTGGCGGAGCATTTTCATGTCAGTAAATCAGCCGTGGCAGTGGCGTGGATATTGCGGCATCCTGCCAATATGCAGGTGCTTGTGGGAACCATGAATCCGGAGCATTTGAAGGAATTGTGCGGGGCGGCCCAGGTGCATATCAGCCGGAAGGAGTGGTATGCGTTATATCAGGCGGCAGGAAATCCGCTGTTATAATGAAAATGATAATTTTGTGAACCGCCCAAGGATTTCTTTACTTTTACAAAAAAACGTGGTACTCTCTTAAAGATGTTGAAACCCGTCTTTGACAGTTACGAGAACAAGAAAAGCCTTACAACACCTGATATATAAGGGCTGTAAGGCTTTTATGCTCT
>CANREG010000030.1 GCA_947629565.1 uncultured Lachnospiraceae bacterium | reverse complement strand
ACTGCCACCAGCCTTGCAGCTGATGGCAGAAAAAAATTTATATTTTTTTCACTGTCTACTTGACGGGGAGCGGTTCAGTTAAAGCGACAGCCCCTTTTCTTACCAAATGCAGCACATTGCAAAAGTTTTCGAACGGGTACAAATTTATCAGACACCAACGTCCGAAAGCGCCTTCCTGATAATCATACTTTTTACCAACATCATCAAAAAAAAAGAATTCTGTATCCTTTTCCAGCAAACAGCGCCGGAAAAGGAAAATGGATTCCAAAGAGGGATTTTTGCGTCCACCGGTACTTAATGAGTGCGCAGCACGAATTTAGTACCGCTGTGTGACGCAACGAAGCGCAAGCGTTCCCGATTTGGAACCATTTTCTCTTTCCGGCGCGTCCGGTATAGAATCTCTATATTATATGCTGCTCTCATCGCCGCCATTCATCTGCATCCGCTTAAATACGATATATATGGAAGCGCACACAACGCACAGAGCCGCTAACAGTTGTGACACCTTAAAGCCGAGCCCCGGCAGCATCAAAGAATCTGTGCGAAGGCCCTCGATCCACACCCTGCCAAGTCCATAGCCCCAGATATACATGGCAAACAGTTCTCCATCAAACTTTTTATACCTGCGGTACAGAAAAATAATCAATAGTACCATAAGATTCCAGAGAGATTCATATAAAAAGGTGGGATGCACCTGAATAAACTCTTTGCCGCTGACGGTTAACACATTGTCTATCATTTTCTGGGTAATCACGCCACTGTTTACCTTGCCAATCAGATAATTTTTTCCGCCGAACCAATCCACCGGGATAGCCATTGCAAGCGGAGAATTCGTATATTCTCCAAAGCACTCCCGATTAAAAAAATTCCCCCATCTGCCGCAAATCTGTCCCACCAGAAGTCCCATGGCGCAGGTGTCTAACATCAACATAATTTTAACCTTACGCTTCTTTGCAAAGATCAGAAGCGTAATAATTCCCGCAATGACGCCGCCGTATATGGCAAGGCCGCCGCCGCGGATATTCAGCATCTTAAACACAGTATCCTTGAAGGACTGGCCTTTGACGATAAAATCATCAAGGCTGAACAAAATGTAATAAATTCTGGCTCCCAGTATGGCGGGGATGACCATCCACAGCATATAATCCAGATACAGCTCCGGGTCCTGGCCTGTACGCTTAGCCTCCCTGGCAATCATCAGATAGCCGAGAATAAAGCCGACAGCTATGACCACGCCATAGAACTGCACTTTGAAATTCCCAACAAAAAAACCGTCCTTTATATTGTTGAGGACAATCCCCAGATTGGGAAAACGAATTTCATACATAAGGTTTCTCCTCCTGTCCGTACAACACACTCACACATTGAATTTAAATAGGATTACATCTCCGTCCTGCACCACATATTCCTTGCCCTCGGAGCGGACAAGCCCTTTCTCCCTTGCGGCCGTCATAGAACCGTTCTCCACTAAGTCGGTATAATTGACTACCTCCGCCCGGATAAATCCCCGCTCAAAATCCGTATGGATTTTACCGGCAGCCTGGGGCGCCTTGGTGCCCTTCTTAATCGTCCACGCCCTCGTCTCATCCTCGCCGGAAGTGAGGTATGAAATCAGTCCTAACAGGGAATAGCTTGCACGGATTAATTTGTCCAATCCGGATTCAGACAACCCCAAATCCTCTAAGAACATTTTCTTTTCTTCCTCTTCTAATTCGGAAATCTCCTGTTCAATCTGTGCGCAGACCGCAAAGACCTCGCTGCCATATTCATCTGCATACTCTTTTACCACCTTCACATAAGCGTTATTGCCGCCGTCCTCCGCCAAATCATCCTCAGAAACATTGGCTGCAAAGATCACCGGCTTTCTGGTAAGAAGATTGTATTCCGAAATCCATGCTTCCTCATCTTCACTCTCTGTCTCAAAGGTAATCGCCAGTTTGCCGTTTTCCAAATGTTCCTTAAGCCGCTTCATAAATTCGACCTCTTTGGCAATGTCCTTGTTGTTATTGGCCGCCCTGGAATTTTTGGCGATTCTCCTGTCTAAGATTTCTATATCTGAAAAAATCAGTTCAAAATTAATGGTCTCAATATCCCGCAGAGGGTCAATGCTTCCGTCCACATGAACCACATTGGAATCCTCAAAGCAGCGCACCACATGGACAATGGCGTCCACCTCCCTAATATTGGATAAGAACTGGTTGCCTAAGCCCTCTCCCTTAGATGCCCCCTTGACCAGTCCCGCAATATCCACAAACTCAATAACCGCCGGAACCGTTTTTTTGGAATTGTACATTTTCGTCAATACCTCAATCCGCTCGTCCGGAACCGGAACCACGCCAATATTGGGGTCAATGGTGCAAAATGGATAATTGGCCGACTCTGCCCCGGCCTTTGTCAACGAGTTAAATAATGTGCTTTTTCCCACATTGGGAAGTCCTACGATACCCAGTTTCATTTTATCTTAATCTCCTTTGGCTTATTCTGCCGCCAAGCTCCTTCCCTTTTAAGTCTTTTCCCATATTTTATAACTGCTTTCAGCAAAGAAGCCCTAATACAGTAGCTTATATACTACCATATAACAGCCCATAAGTCTATATTCTCTTGCTAATTCGATATTTGCACTTGTGTAGGATTACAATACATGCCTTACATTTTAATAATTAAATAACGGAAGAACCTCTTTCGAGATGCCATACGTCTTGTTATCATTTTTTATGCAAAAAGAACATCGCATGGATGTCCTGTCGCGCTTTATTCCATTGGTTTTATCATACCCTGAATCCGACGCTCTGCCTCTTTATAAACCTCCTCGTCATCCCTCACCGAAATGATGATAATCTTCATGACACTGCCCTCACGGACTAAATCATACACCACCCGGTATCCAAGATTCCGGAGCTTTATTTTATAAAATCCACTCAGTCTGGATGAGGCATGGCTGCCTAACGGCTTTCCAATCCCCTCCGGTGGAGGCAATGGACGTTCTGCCGTCTTGTCAATGGCTTTCAAAACCAGTTTCCGCACATACGGATCCAACTTCCGCAAATCCTTCTGCGCCTCTTTGATGTATTCTACTGCCCATTTCATAAACCATACTCCTATTCCAGTTCCACATCCACAGCATCCAGTTCACTCTGGGTAATGCCAAATTCCTGTATCATCTGCTCGTGTGTTCTGTTTTCAGAAGCATCATAATGTTCCATGCGTGCTTCCGCTTCCTCCTTGAGAATGAAATCAGAAAGCATCTCCATCAGCGACTCGTACTGCGTCGGTGAAATCAGCACACAGGCAGGCTTGTTGTTTTTTACCACAATCTTAGTTCCTGTCGTTTCCACCTCGTCAAAAATTTTATTTGCTTCCCCCTTATTAAAACGGGAAATGGGAATCATCGTTTTAAGCATTCCCGTTACAGACATCTGCTGCATCTTAATCCCTCCAATCCATTAATAGCATATCCTGTTCTGTATTTATTATACGACGAGTCAAATAATACGTCAATAAATTCATTGTTTTTTCATCTATAAATTTATTGATATTTTCTGTTTTCTTAAAAATCTGCAGACGGCTGTGCCGAACTGTACAGACTTTTCTTTTTTGAATTGTCTTTTTCTCTTCCCTCCTTTCCGAATAAGGCACTTCCTTCACCTTCTTTCCTTACACCCATGGATAATGCATAACAGCTCTGTGTTAGGCAGTCGTCTTCTTTCCTTAGATCTCCGTTTTGAACAACCAGATAACAGGCATATCTTGAAAGTTCATAATCCTTTATCGACTTGTTCGTTGCGCCTGCTTCTACGATTTTGCTGACCTCAGCAAAATCGTAGAACACATCATGTCCACTGTTTTCACAGACAATTCTGGCTCTTTCAATCACTTTGCTGAAATTTCGCCATTGTGTATACTCCTCTGCTTTCAATTCTGTCATTCACTCAACTTCTCCAATATTTAAGACGCGGAAGCCTTAACAGATACAGCGCGCTCCGCAAAGCCTGCCATCTGCCCCGCATGATCTGCTGCCTTCTCCGCAAAATCCGCAATTCTTTCCGCCGCCCTTTCATCAATCTCCCTTTTCTGAGCCTTTTCCATATGCTTCACCGTTTCTTTATCCGACAGCAGACGGATTGCCGGAAGCAGGTCCTTTTTCAGATTAGAAACCGCCACGCTCATTCCGCAGTCCGAGAAAAATTTCCGGTTCCTCGTCTCACATCCGGGTATGGGCGGTATGTGGATCAGGGGAACCCCGGCCACCGCCGCCTCTGTGGAGGATACCCCGCCCGGCTTTGATATGTAGATATCGCAGGCTTTTAAATATTCCGCCATTGCGTCCGTTCGTTCTAACAAAAAAATCTGCGGCGCAGCCCCATATCTCTTTTTCATCTCTTCATACAGGCTCCCGTTGGTGCCGCAGACAACAATCAGCCTTACCTCGCCATGCGCATTGAGATACTCCTGCAAAATATCAATGACCCCGGCAATCTGCCCCGCTCCGATGCTGCCGCCTGCCAGCAGAATATAGCGATTCCGAAAGTCCAGTCCCAAACGTGAAAGCGCCTCTTCCCGATTTTCCTTTTCCCGGAATGTGCTTTTTACCGGAATGCCTATGGGAATTACTTTCTCCGGCGCAATTCCCCAGGAACAAAACTCCTCCTTCTGCGCCCCGGAAGGAATAATGAAATAATCACATTCTATCTCCTCCGTAAAGGGAATACAGGTGTAGTCCGTAGCAATATAAATGAGCGGGGGCAAGGAAATTTCCCTCCGCCGCAAGTGCGTCAATATCTCCCCCGGAAATATATGCGTTATCAGGATTACATCATATATATGCTGCTTAAGATATTCCTCCATACAGTCCGCTGCCTTTTTATTGGCCCAAAATACCGGCGACTTTACAGGAAGATGCCTGTATGCGTTTCCAAGCTTATATATAAACCCAAACAATCTAGGCATGTTTTGGACGCATTTTACATAGCTGTTTCCGACCAGCCTGTCCCGGTTCTTTCCGGTTAACGTATAGGGATCTAATAAATCCACATGATGTCCCCGTCTTTTCAATTCCTCGGCCATGGCCTCCGCCGCCGCATTATGCCCGCCCCCGGTAGAGCAGGATAATATTAATGCATCCATAGTATTCTCACCTGACATTTCTCTTCTTTTTTGTCTGCCGCCTTCATATTTGTATTCACAACAAGCGCAATAATCAAAAACGCCGCTTTCATATAAATATTTTTAATAAGGAAAAGCATACAGACCGCCGCGCACCGGTACGACCATATGGTTCTGTCGTAATGGGGCGTAATCCGTATAACCAGGGAAAAAAAGATAAACATAAACGCCAAAATCGCAGCCGGATACCAATCAGGAAGAAGCCCTAGCAGGCAGCCAAAGGTAACGGCAATCCCCTTTCCGCCATGAAACCCGTTAAAAATCGGAAAAATATGCCCGATTACCGGCGCAATCAGGACGAAAATCAGACCTGTCCCACAATCGTCTAATCCCTTTCCTCTTAAATACAGATAAACCGGAAGCATGCCTTTTAACAGGTCTCCGCACAGGGTAAGCATACCGCACCAAAACCCGCCGTACAAAAACGCATTGGCCGTTCCCGGATTTCCGTCCCTGCTTCGCGCCGTAATATCCCCTTTTTTGAATATTGCTGCAAAAATCCGGGCAAAAAGAATACTTCCGCACAAATAACCAAATATCATATAGACGCCGCTTCTCACCATAATTTTCCTCCTGCTGTAACTGTTCAGATTATCCGCTGTCCCCTCGTTCTGTGCGAAAGACAGTATACCATATCAAGGTGCAAAAGTAAATTGCAGTTTCCATATGCAAAAACGCCCCCTTCCCTGTCTGTAAAATGCTTCATCTTTTTCCGTTTGACCTTGAATACCAAAAGCTTTTCCTTTATAATAAGTTAGATTTATTTTCCATGTACGAATGAATACAAAAGAACTGCTCGCTGCAAAGGAGGACACATTTCATGAAAAAGTTACGCCCGATATATATTGTACTGGCCGCACTGCTGTTATCAGTGCCCTGCTTTAACGCCTGCGCCGCCAAACCGGCAGAGGAACAACCGGAAGTTCTTAAGGTGGGATTTTTTGCCTTTTCCGGCTATCATACAATCGAGGAGGACGGCCACCGAAGCGGATACGGCTATGAATTTTTACAACGTCTGGCCATTCATGCCGGCTGGTCTTATGAATATGTGGGTTATGATAAATCTTACGCCGACGCCCTTGACATGCTGCGAAACGGCGAAATAGATATTGTCACCTCCGTTTCCAAAACTCCTGAACGGGAAAAAGAATTTCTGTTTTCCAATCAGGACATCGGCGTCAATTCTACTATTTTTACCATAAAAGCCGGAAATTCAGATATTGTAGAGGGCGACTATTCCACCTACGACGGTATTACCGTGGGTATGTTAAAGGACAACTCCAAAAACGCCAATTTTGAGAAGTTTGCAACAAACCATGGTTTCACTTTTAAGCCGGTATATTTTGCCGGGCAGGATGAACTTTCCGCCGCCCTTCAGGAAGGCAAGGTTGACGGCGCCGTAACCGGAAGTCTGCGGCTTTTGGAAAATGAATGGCTGCTGGAGTCCTTTGACGCAAGTCCCTTCTATATCTGTACCCGGAAAGACCGCAAAGACCTGATGGATCAGATTAATGCTGCAATCAATGAGATGGATCTCCACGATCCCAACTGGCGGAATTCCCTTCAAGACACCTACTATTCCACCGATCAGGACGACTCTATCATCTTAAACGCTAACGAGCGGGCTTTTTTGGAGGAGCACCGCGCCTCAGGCAAACCTCTCCGGCTGCTGTTCAATCCGGACCGGATTCCGTATTGCTACTTCCGGAACGGACAGGCTCAGGGAATCCTCCCCGCCCTTTTTGACATTTTAGCCAAGCGGCTTGGCCTTACATATGAATACATACCGGTAAAGAGCCGAAATGAATACTATGCCCTCCGGGCTTCCGGCGCGGCGGATGTAGTGCTGGATTTTGCCGGCGACTACTATCTGGCAGAGGAAGAAGGCTACAAGATTACCGTCCCCTACTTTCAGACCAACTTTGCCCGTCTGACTCTGGACGGTTTTACCGGCAATGCGGAGAAACTGGCGACCATGGAACGGGCGGACGCCATTGACACCCTGATTGCCAGCCGTTATTCAGAAGATGACATTACCCGGTATCCCACCACGGACGAGTGTGTCCAGGCAGTACTAAACGGAGACGCTGACGCCACAATCCTTTATTCCTACACGGCAGAAATGTATGTCCAGCAGGATGCCCGCAACCGGCTTTCCTCCGTTGTCTTTTGGGATACCTCCATGTCCTATGCCGTAAAAAATAACGTGCAGGGCGGGCGTTACCTCTTATCCCTTCTGGATAAGGGAGCAGACAGCATTACCGACGCGGAACTGGACGCCATTATGTCCCAGGAAATTGATGCAGGCAGGGAACGAAGCATCAGCCTGATCGGATTTTTATACCAGAATCCCATATACTTTGTGGCAGGCGTCATTTTCATTCTTCTGCTCTTGTTTGCCTTAGCCATGCTGACAGTCCGGACCCGCAACCAGCGGAGATTAAAGGAACAGGTAGAACAGGCTACCGGCGAACTAAAGCAAAAGACCATAGAGTTGTCCGACGCCCTTCAGGCTGCGGATTCCGCCAACCGGGCCAAGACGACCTTTCTCAACAATATGTCGCATGATATCCGCACGCCGATGAACGCCATTATCGGTTACACTGCCCTGACCACTACCCATTTAGACAACCGTGACCGGGCCATGGATTATCTGTCCAAGATTGCGAAAGCCTCCAATCATCTGCTTTCCCTCATCAATGACGTGCTGGATATGAGCCGCATTGAATCGGGCAAGGTAACCATTAACGAGCATCCGGAAAATCTGGCTGAGATTTTGCAAGGTCTGCGAGACATGATTCAGTCTGATATTCACGCCAAGCATCAGGAATTATTTATCGATACTGTGGATGTGGAGGACGAGGAGATCTGCTGCGACAGACTGAGGCTCAATCAGATTCTCTTAAATTTAACCTCCAATGCCATCAAATTTACCCCTGCCGGCGGCACTGTAGCAATCCGGGTTACCCAGAAGCCATCTTCCTCCTCTGAACATGGAGTATATGAATTTCAGGTCAGCGACACAGGCATCGGCATGAGTCCGGAATTTACCGATACTGTGTTTGATCCCTTTACAAGGGAGCAGTCCTCCACAGTCAGCGGTATTCAAGGAACCGGCCTTGGCATGGCGATTACCAAAAATATTGTTAATATGATGGGCGGCACCATCTGCGTAGAAAGCGAACCGCAAAAGGGCACCACCTTTACTGTGAATCTGAAGTTCCGTTTCTGTTCCGATCATAAAGAAATGGCTCCGATTGCCGAGCTAAGCGGTTTCCGTGGCCTTGTCGTAGATGACGATATGGTCTGCTGCCAGAGCGTATCCAAGATGCTCCGCCAGATTGGCATGCGGGCGGAATGGGCGTTATCCGGCAGGGAAGCCATTGCCCGTACCACAGAAGCTGTGGAAATGGCCGATCCCTTCGAGGTCTACATCATCGACTGGTCCATGCCTGAGCTTAGCGGTATAGAAACCGTCCGGGAAATCCGAAAAGTTGTAGGGAAAGACTCTCCGATTATCCTTATGTCCGCCTATGACTGGTCCGATATAGAGGAAGAGGCCCGCAAGGCAGGCGTTACCGGATTTATCAGCAAGCCGCTGTTTGCCTCCGACCTGCACCATACGTTAGAGCAAAATCTGGGCCATGCAGAAGAAATTACGCCGCAAAAAGAGGATTCTCCTGCCCTGCATGAAGATTTTACAGGCAAACGGATTCTATTGGCCGAGGACAACGAACTGAACCGGGAAATTGCGGCTGAACTTTTACAGGAAGCCGGTTTTGTTGTGGAATGTGCCGAGAACGGCCAGGTAACCTGCGATATGCTGCAACAGGCAGAACCGGGGTACTACAACCTGATTCTTATGGATATCCAGATGCCGATTATGGATGGATACGCCGCCACCCGCTTTATCCGCGACCTGGATAATCCGGAGCTTGCCAATATCCCCATTATCGCCATGACCGCCAACGCTTTTGAGGAAGACCGGGAGCAGGCTTTGGCTGCCGGCATGAACGGCCATCTGGCCAAACCGATTGAGCTTCCTAAGATGATGGAGTTATTAAAAAATCTGTTTCGAAAAAATTCATAACTATTTCTGCTGCCTCCTGATTTTCAAAATGGAAAAATTTCCCTTACGTATCTGGTAATAACTGACCTTATACAAAAACGGAAATTGCAAAAAATAATACTGTAACTTTTTATTTTGAAAGGAGGCAATCTTTATGGATGATACCAATTTTTGCACCTGTCCGGAGACTCTCGCCATGGCGTCGGTTCCCAAACAAAACTGGTGCGAACCCTACGACTATGAAACTTCCCTTAAGGAAGGAACCCTGTTTCCCTGCCTGAATCTTCCCTTTTATAAAGCAGAGGAAGGGGACAGCAATTTAAAATCCACCTCCATCGCGTCAAGTCCGGAAGAAACCCAGCGGGAAAGCCTGATGAGCAAGCTTTCTGCCATAAGTTTCGCCATAAATGACCTGACACTATATTTAGACACGCACCCGGACTGCCCGAAAGGGCTCCCTTTATTTAAAGAGCTTTTGCAAAAAAGGCTTGAACTGTTGACAGAATATGCAGACCGCTATTATCCGCTGACGCAGATTTCCATGATTACCGGAAATAAAGACTGCGACTGCTACGGCTGGGGAGAAGGCCCTGCACCCTGGGAAGGAGGACTGATCTAATGTGGAGTTATGAAAAAAGATTACAATTTCCTGTAAAAATTAAAAAAACCTGTCCAAAGACAGCCCAGCTGATTATCAGCCAGTACGGCGGGCCTGACGGAGAGCTTTCCGCCTCCATGCGCTATCTGGCGCAGCGGTATTCCATGCCGGTGAAAAAAGTGGGCGGCCTGCTTACGGATATTGGCACAGAGGAAATCAATCATATGGAGATTATCTGCGCCATGGTCTATCAGCTCACCAAAAATCTGACGCCGGAGGAAGTCAAAACTGCCGGTTTTGACGCCTACTATATTGACCACACCACTGGTCTGTGGCCTCAGGCGGCAGCCAGCGTGCCTTTTACTTCCTTAGAATTTCAGTCAAAGGGAGACGCCATGGCGGATTTATATGAAGATCTGGCCGCAGAACAAAAAGCCAGAACCGTCTACGACAACCTGCTGCGGGTAATTGACGACCCTGATGTACGGGCGCCCCTCAAGTTCTTACGGGCAAGGGAGATCGTGCACTTTCAGCGTTTCGGTGAAGCCTTGGAGATGACAAAGGAGAAAATGGACTCCAAAAATTTCTATTACTTCAACCCGGAATTTGACAAGACGATGTATAAACAGGAACTATAAAGCATCTGCGCTAACGCCAAACTACAGGCTTTAAGCTTGTTCCAATGTAAAAGACCGCACCAGATATAAAATCTGATACGGTCTTTTGTTAAATGTATCCTTTTTATTTCATGTTCGTGTAGCTTTCAACTAAATGATAGCCATTAATCATCATATGAACTATATCGTTCCTTCTTTACCAAAGTTTTTGTTGCCGCCTGCTGGACACTGGTATTGCCCACTGTAACAGAAGCAGTGTATTTATAGTAATTATTAAACCCTTCTGCATACTCAGAAGGACCATCATACTCGTAGCCACTTGCAATCTGGTAAGTTCCCGGCTTTGCAAAAAATGTCAGGGTCCCACTTGATGGATAGACGTAATCAGCATCATCATTATTTATATCAAACGCATGATAATCATAATAAGAAGTAGGAGATGGAATTCCTGTAATCACAACCCTGTAAAGAGCCAACTGAATATCAAAGCCCGTACTGCTTGTAGCAAGACTCTGATTATAAAGATATTTAGTCTCAACGTCAGTATTTCCTCTTGTATATGTAACTTCCACATCATAAGTTCCCGGAGTCACAATTGCACTATACACACCCTCGGAATTTGTCCAAGTGTAATCACCAGAACAATACCGGTCTGCATAATTTTTATTTGTCAGTTCAATAGTTATACTATCTGACATAGGCATACCCTGCGCATCCTTAATACAGCCGCCGACTGTAATTCCCTGCGCTATATTTATGGATACTGGCACATCGCAATACAAAGTTGGATTTTTATAGTCTACTACCCGCACAATCATGGAATACTGACCAGGAAGTGCAACCTTATAGGAAATACTTGAGGAATACTGCGGCACATTAACGGTACCGGTATAAATTCCAGCTGGATCACTAATTACAGTCCAGCTATAAACTCCACTTCCTCCTTCTGTGCCAACAGAGAACGTATTCGTTGCCATTTCACCTACCCGAACGTCGTACTGAGGTTCTGCAGCTGCCACAAGCACCGTCTCAGAACCCACAACAAACTTAATATTCTTTGTCAAGGTATTGCCCAGTTCGTCCGTAGCTGTCATAACTGCTTCCGTCAATCCCGGAGTAGTCGGAACGCCTTTAATCACAAGCTTATTGTTAACGGACTCTGCTGTCAGACCCGCCGGTAAGGCGTTGATCGTATAGGAAGCATATCCATCTGAACCTTCTGCCTCAAATGAAAGAGTTTTCTTTACTTTCTTTCCGACCTCCATGGTAATAACTTCATCATCCGTATAGGCAAGAGCCGGCTCTGAATACACAGATTCCATAGACTTCACTGCGCCGTTTAACGATGGAATGGATACCTGCACATATTCATTCAGTTCCAGACGGCTGTCATTGTCTAATACAATCGTATAATTCACATTATCTGCCGTAGTCATATTATTAATCTTTAACTGACCCTGATACTGGCCCTGGGTATATTTCTTTTTCATAACAGAAACTGCGCTAATGTCTAAAGGACATGCCGTATTCAGGGAAAAGGTTACAGACTGCGCATTTAACACTGATATACCTGTCATGTATACCGGATCCTGCACGGTCAGTTGATATTTTGCCTTCTTGCCGGAACCGTCAATAGCCTGAGCGGTAATGGTGGCGCTACCGGCGCCGACTGCCGTAACCTTACCCTTGCTGTCAACCGTTGCAACCTTTGTATTAGAAGATTTCCAGCCAACGGTCTTGACTGCTCCCTTTTTAGCCTTTACCTTAGCCTTCAAAGTTAAGGTGTCTCCTGTAAACATGTCGCCGGACTTGCTGTTCAAAGTAACCTTTTTAACTGCTTTACTTACTACCTTAGCAGTGATTGTTGCTTTTTTCTTTGTGTCCTTCTTCGATGTTACGGTAATCTTGGTGCTTCCGACACTGACGCCCTTTACTTTACCTTTTGAATCAACTGTGGCAATCTTTGTGTTTGCACTCTTATAAGTCACGCCCTTATTGGCCTTCTTATTCGGCTTAACGCTAACCACAGTGGAAAGCTTTACTTTCTTTCCCTTTGCAATCACTACTGTCTTCTTGCTCCCAGATAAACTGCTGGCCACGGTAACCTTGCTTACCTTAGCCTTTTTGGCTGCATCTGCAGGTACAGAAGGCACAAGGCTCATAACCATTACCCACACAAGCAGCATACTGAGAAAACGCTTTGTCATGTGTTTTCTTTTCATAACTCATCCTCCTTTAAATAATTGCTTTATAGAGTTTATAACTCTAGTCACGAATACTATTATAGTGTTTATAACTCTAAAAAGCAATAGTTTTTTTATATAAAATTTTTTTCATTTTTATCGTTATGTATAGCAAAACCGCCACTTCCACAAAATAAATTTGAGACGTGACGGTTCCGCTTAAAAATTTGAATAAGTATAGACGCAAATATCATTTTAGCGTTTATAACTCTAAAAGTCAATAGTTTTTTTTAATTTCCATATACTGAAAGCAAAAAAATAAAGTCAGGAGAAATACTATGCGCTATAATGAAAGAATCCGAGCCCTCAGAGAGGACCACGACCTTACACAGCAGAAAGTTGCAGATTTATTGTATATCGGCCAACGCACCTACGCCGATTATGAAAGCGGTAAAACCCGTATTCCCATTGATAATATTATGATATTGGCACAGCATTATGATGTATCTATGGATTACATCACAGGAGCAAGCAATCTTCAAACGCCATACCCTAAAGAATAAATAAAATTATGCAGCAAAAAGACCGCACCAGTCGTAAAACTGACACGGTCTTAAAGGCAATGCCTATGCCGCTTCTACTCATCCCAGTTATGGTACACCGCCTGGACGTCATCATCCTCGTCTAACATATCCAATATCCGGTTCATCTTTTTAATGTCTTCTTCGCTGGTCAGCTCCACATAATTCTGGGGCACCATTGTCACCTCGGCAGACGCCATGACAATATTTTCTTTCTCTAAAGCCTCTCTTACTGCAGAAAAATCCTCCGGCGCAGTGAGAATTTCAAAGCTGTCCTCCTCCTCGGCAAAATCCTCTGCCCCTGCGTCTAAGGCGATCATCATCAAATCGTCGGCCTCCATATCACAGTCTTCTCTGGCGATGATAATCTGCCCCTTTTGGTCAAACATAAAAGATACGCAGCCTGTAGTTCCCACATTGCCGCCTCCCTTGGTGAAGGCGTTCCGCACATTAGAAGCCGTCCGGTTCTTGTTATCCGTAAGCGCATCTACAATAATGGCGGTTCCATTGGGACCATAGCCTTCATACGTAATGGAGACATAATTAACGGAATTGGCGTCTCCCGCCGCCTTCTTGATTCCCCGCTCAATCGTATCATTGGGCATATTGTTGGCCTTTGCCTTGGCAATGACGTCCCGCAGTTTGGAATTATTGTTCGGGTCCGGTCCGCCTTCCTTAACGGCCACTGCAATCTCCCTTCCGATAATGGTAAAAATCTTTCCCTTTGCCGCATCGTTCTTTTCCTTTTTATGCTTAATGTTTGCAAATTTGGAATGTCCTGACATAATCTCAACTCCTTATCATAATATTCTGACATACGCACTCTATTGTATCATCATAAAACCGCTTTTTCAAGCCAATTTTCCACATCTAATCACTTATCCCATGACACAAAAAAGCTGCCTCAGCAGAGACAGCTTTCCTATTGTCTGAAATATTATTCCACGCCCACATACTCTGCGGAACCGAAGCCAAGAATCATCATGAAAATCGGGGTTAAAAGCCAAAGTCCAAACCCAAAACCGACGCCCTTGCCGAACGCCTTTGCCAGCTTAAACATGCAGACAATCAGAATCACAAAATTCACTACCGGAACAAGGCATAACAGGAATAACCATCCATTTCCCATAGCAATCTTGAATAATACATAATTGTTATAAAACGGGATAATACTTGCCCAGCCATGCTCGCCTGCCTTGGTAAAGATTTTCCACTGCGCAACAATCACTAAAATTGACACAATCAGAATCACGATACCATAAGTGCCAAAAGCTGCAGCTAATGCTGCGACGGCAGCCTGGTCATAGCTTGGATCATAGGCTGCGATAAATGATGATAACATATATTCATCCTCCTCATAAAATATATTAACAGGGCAGATTTTATCAAAATATCACAATTATGTCAACGATTTTCTACAATTTTCACCAAATTACACCGGACTTTGTAGCAGCCTGCACAAAAAAATCCCATCAGGCAGAATGAATACTACAAAGGCAGTGGATTGTCCGGTTTCATTCCGTTTTGCTCCTCCCGCTTTCGGGTGGCGTTCCGAAGCAGCTTGTAACAGGAGGCCGCAACGGGCACTCCGAGAAGCATTCCCGCCACGCCGCCAAGACCGCTGCCGATAATGATTGCCGCTAACACCCAGATTCCCGGAAGTCCGATGGAGGAGCCCACCACTCTCGGATAAATCAGGTTGCCTTCTAACTGCTGTAAAATCACAAGGAAAATCAGGAACAGAAGCATCTGCTTTATATCCACGGTGCCAATCATAAAAGCGCCTAACACAGCGCCGATATAGGCGCCAAATACCGGAATTAGCGCCGTAAGCCCCACCAGCGCGCCAATGGAACCGGCGTAGGGCAGCCTAAGCAGCGACATGCCAATGCTGCAAAGGGTTCCCAAAATCACAGCCTCCGTAACCTGCCCTAAAATAAAGTTAGAAAAGCTTTCGTCCACCACGCCTAACACATAAATTGTCTTGTCATATACCGTATGTTTCATAAAGGCTTTCATCACCCGGTTCATCTTATCCCTGATTTCCTCCTTGCAGGAAAGGACATAGATACTGAAAATCAGAGCAATGACCACATTGGCCACAGCGCCCACAAAGGAGCCCACAAGGGTGGTGGCAGACGCCAGAAATCCTCTTGTCCCCGTCATCACGCCCTTCGACACTTTATTGATAATGTTCCCCCAGTCTAAATTAATGTCCTGAAGCCTCTTTTGCAGGGCAGGAAGCTCACCGGATTTGTCTATGAGAAATTGGACCGCCTTATGGAGCGCCTCCGGCACATCCTTGGAAATAATCACAAAGCAATCCACCACCTGTGGAATCACCAGATACAACACAAAAAATACAATCAGAAACAAAATCGCAAGGGAGAGCAGAATACAGACTCCCCTTCTGGATTTCTTAACCCACGTCGCCTTACTGCGGGGAAAATAGATCCGTTCCAGACGAACCATTAAAATATTTAACACATAGGCCATGACGCATCCAAGCAGCAAAGGATAAGCAACCGAAAACAGCATGCCGCCCCAGCCTATAATGCGTTCAAAATGTATGACAAAAAGACACAGCAGCGCCACAATCAGGCCATAGCCAATCCATTTTTTAACTTGTAACCAATTCAATGTTTCATCCTCCTGTCTTTGCAATCCTCTAATTTTTATAATGGGATTAGTATACTCTATCCCGCAAAAAAATACAATGTGAATATTGTAATCCGTTTCCATTTTTGTTATTATAAATGCATATAATAAATATCGGTAAAAGCGAGATTGTTAAACCACTGCTGCTTTTCCATATTCCAGGAGGCATATATGGATTCAGAGACCCAACACTTATATACTACGGCGATTGCCATAGCCGAAAAGATAGATAAGCATATAATGAAAGAAAATCTTGATACGGAAAGCGTAAAAGAACTTTTGCGCATGGATCTGCGCGATTTTCTTATCTTTCTCACAATTGCAGACCATGTCATTGAAAAGGACGAGATCCGTTACATCAACAAATCCTTCGGTTACAGCTTTGACGAGATGACCATGCACAAATTTGCAACGGAAAGCAAGGTAGTTCGGGATGATTTCTTAAATCAGCCGCCTTCCTCAATGCGCTATTTTTTAGACTTTGGAAAAAACGACCATATTGTACATGAATCCAAGTATTACGATATCAAAAAGCTTTATATCCTTCTATTCCAGACAGTGGGAGAAGATTTTCTGTCCAGCTGCAAACATATGGGAGTAGAAGAGGTCAACCAGCTTACCCGCTATCGGTTCATGTTGGAAAGCAAAGCCAAGGCTTATGTGAAAAGCGGCGGTCAGGCGCCAAACCGCCCCGACAGCATTCCCTTTAAGCGGCAGCCAAAAGAAGAGACCGCAACAGAAAGCGAAACTCCCTTTATCGGCACCATTTCCGGCGGCGACAAGACAAAGGAAGATTTGGATTCCCTGTTAAAAGAATTAGACGATTTAATCGGCTTAGACTCTGTAAAAGCGGATGTGAAAAACCTGATTAACCTGTTAAAAATCATAGAAATTCGACGAAGCAACGGCCTCAAGGCCCCCTCCGTCACCAGACATTTTGTATTTACCGGCAATCCGGGAACCGGCAAGACAACCGTTGCCCGTCTCCTCGCCCAAATCTACTGCGCACTTGGCATACTGTCCAAAGGGCATATGGTGGAGGTGGACCGCTCCGGCATGGTGGCAGCCTATATGGGACAGACTGCCATTAAAGTAAAGGAAGTAATCGACAAAGCCATGGGCGGCGTCCTGTTTATAGACGAGGCCTATTCCCTTGCCAACGAGACTCCCGGCGGAGACTTTGGACAGGAGGCGATTGATACCTTAGTAAAGGCTATGGAGGACAACCGGGATGACTTAATCGTAATCGTTGCCGGATATCCGGATTTAATGGACAAATTCATCAAGTCCAATCCGGGATTAAAATCCCGTTTCCAGAAAACCCTGCATTTTCCGGATTACAACGCAGACGACCTGTATAAGGTATTTTTAAAGTTCTGCAAAGAAAATGATTATCAGTTAAGCCCCGAGGGCAGCGCTTACCTTAAGCAGCAGTTAGACATTTATGTCCAAAAATCCGACAAATACTTCGGAAATGCGCGGGATGTGCGAAACTTTTTGGATACTGCCATCTCCGCACAGGCCAACCGCCTGTTAAGGGAAAACGCTACCTCCCCGGAAGCGTTAGTCACTCTTACTCCGGAGGATCTGACTTGTATTTTTGAAAAGGAGGGCGAGGTATGACACTGCTTTCCTATCAGATTTTCCAGACTGTCGTGGAACAGGGGAGCTTCCAGCGGGCGGCTGAGGTATTGAACCTGACGCCCTCTGCCATCAGCCACGCCATTTCCACAGCCGAAAAGGAACTGGGGTTTCCCCTTTTTAACCGGAATAAGAACGGCGTTACGCTGACCAGCTATGGGGAAAATCTACAGCCCTATATCCTGACAGTGTTAAACAGCGATGCGAAGTTACAGCAGGCCATACTGGAATTTAACGGTCTCACGCATGGCTCCGTCAAGATTGGAACCTTTTCTTCCGTGTGCAACAGCTTTATTCCGGAATTGGTCACTACCTTTTCCAAACAGCATCCGAACATTGAGATTAAAATCTATCAGGGAACCTATGATGATGTATATAACTGGATTAAAACCGGCGTAGTGGACTTAGGCTTTCTTTCCGAGTCAAGCTGCAAGGAGCTTGCCATCACGCCTTTATGTGAAGATGAATTATTATGCATTGTACCGAAGGGCTTCCGCCCCAGACACAAGGGCTATATTGAGCTGCCGGAACTGAAAGACCAGCGCTTTGTTTCCCAACGGGAAAGCACAGATGCGGATATCCAAAACCTGTTTCACAAGCACCGCTTAACCATCCGTTCCTCCTGCCATGTGGTGGATGATTTAAGCACCATCGCCATGGTAGCCGCCGGCCTTGGAATCTGCATTATGCCAAAGCTTGTTATGCAGAACATCCCCTATGATGTGGACGCTTATCCCCTAAAGCCCTCCGAGCACCGCACAATCGGCCTTTGCTGCGCCAATCCGGATTTGATGCCTCCTGCGGTAAAATCCATGCACAGGCATATCTTAAAATATTTCAAAAAATAAACTCCAGTGAAGGAAGTCCTGCTCTCTTCACCGGAGTTTCTATGTCACAATATTTCTCACGCCTCAATCTTTGTCTTACCGCCCATATAAGGCTGCAAAGCCTTGGGAATGTTGACGCTCTCATCTGCATTTAAGTTATTCTCCAAAAAGGCAATCAGCATACGGGGCGGCGCCACTACCGTATTATTCAGGGTATGCGCATAATATTTTCCTTTCTCCCCGTCAATGCGGATTTTTAACCGCCTTGCCTGGGCGTCTCCCAAATTAGAACAGCTTCCCACCTCGAAATACTTCTTCTGTCTTGGAGACCATGCCTCCACATCAATGGATTTGACCTTTAAATCTGCCAAATCGCCGGAACAGCACTCCAGCGTCCGCACAGGAATATCTAAGCTCCGGAACAAATCGACGGTATTCTGCCACAGCTTATCAAACCACACAGGACTTTCCTCCGGCTTACACACCACGATCATCTCCTGCTTTTCAAACTGATGAATACGGTAGACGCCCCTTTCCTCTATGCCATGGGCTCCCTTTTCCTTCCGGAAACAGGGAGAATAGCTGGTCAGCGTCTTAGGAAGCTGATCCTCCTTAATGACCGTATCAATGAACTTGCCAATCATGGAATGTTCACTGGTGCCAATCAGATACAAATCCTCGCCTTCAATCTTATACATCATGGCGTCCATCTCTGCAAAGCTCATCACGCCGGTCACCACATTGGAGCGGATCATAAAGGGCGGCACGCAGTAGGTAAAGCCTCTGTCAATCATAAAATCCCTTGCGTAGGAAATCACTGCGGAATGGAGTCTTGCAATGTCCCCCATCAGGTAATAAAAGCCGTTGCCTGCCACTCTGCCCGCTGCATCTAAATCAATACCGTTAAACTTCTCCATAATATCCGTATGGTAGGGCACTTCAAAATCCGGCACTACAGGCTCGCCAAACCGCTCAATCTCGACATTTTCACTGTCATCCTTACCGATAGGAACCGACGGATCGATTATATTGGGGATTACCATCATAATCTCTGTAATCCGCTCCCGCAAAGATTTCTCCTGCTCCTCCAAGGCCGCCAGTTCGGCAGAACGCTCTGTAACCAGCTTCTTGGTGGCCTCCGCCTCCTCCTTCTTGCCCTGGGCCATCAAGGCGCCAATCTGCTTGGATATCTTATTGCGGTCTGCCCGCAGGGAATCCGCCTTCTGCTGCGCCTCCCGGCACTTTGCATCCAGTGTAATGACTTCATCCACTAAAGGCAGCTTCTCCTCCTGAAATTTCTTCTTAATGTTCTCTTTTACGGCATCCGGATTCTCCCGTAAAAATTTCATGTCGATCATGTTTCCCTAATCTCCTCTTTTCTATTCTATCGCTTTGCCAGTCTCTGCCCGTATTAGCCAATTAACAGCCCAACACCTTATCATATAACTCCATGTATTTTACTGCGGACTTATCCCAGGAGAAATCCTCCTTCATGCCCCGGACTACCATCTTATTCCAGTCCTCTCTGTGATCATAATAAATCTCCTTGGAATAGTTGATAATCTTTAACATTTCATCCGCATTGTAATTGGTGAAAGAGAAACCGGTTCCGGTTCCCTCATACTCATTATAAGGAATTACGGTATCCTTAAGTCCTCCTGTCTCCCTTACAATCGGCACCGTGCCATAGCGGAGGGAAATTAACTGCGTCAGCCCACAGGGCTCAAATCTTGACGGCATCAGCATGGCGTCCGCCGCCGCATAGAGCTTATGAGCCCGCTCGTCTGAATAGAAAATGTTAGCGGATACCCGGTCAGAATATACCCACTGGTAATGCTTGAACATATTCTCATATTTGGCTTCGCCGGTACCAATAATCACAAACTGCATGTAAGGATCCACAATCCGCTCCATAACCCAGTCAATCAAATCCAGTCCTTTCTGGTCTGTCAGTCTGGAAATAATGGCGATCATATACTTATTCTCATCTACCGGAAGTCCTAACTCCTTCTGCAGCTCCATCTTATTCACTGCCTTGCCCTTCTTGTAGCTTCTCACATTATAGGTCTTATATAGCTTGGCGTCTGTATTGGGATTATATACATCATAGTCGATACCGTTGACGATACCGCAAAGTTTCTGGTTGTGGAACCGCAGCACATCATCTAAGTTCTCGCCATATTCCGGCGTCTGAATCTCTCCGGCGTAGGTGTCGCTGACTGTAGTGATATAATCTGCATATACCATGCCCGCCTTTAACATATTTCCGTCCTTATAAAACTCCATGCGGTCCGGGGTAAATACATAATCCGGCAGACCGGAAATGTATTTGAATGTCTTTACATCCCACACACCCTGAAACTTCAGGTTATGGATAGTCATAATCGTCTTTGTCCCTGCAAAAAACGGATTGTCATGATAGAGGGTTCTTAAATATACCGGCACCAGACCTGCCTGCCAGTCATGGCAGTGAATGACGTCCGGCTTAAAATTAATTACCGGAAGAATCGCTAAAGCCGCTTTGCTGAAAAAGGTAAATTTCTCAATATCAAAGCGAATCGTGCCATAGGGCGCCCAGCCGGAAAAATAGTATTCGTTATCAATGAAATAATAGGTAATTCCATCAATTTCACAGGTCATAATACCTACATGGACATTTTCAAAACGCTTTCCCAAATCCATGTAAAAATGATGCACATACTGAAACTTTTCACGATACTCCCACGGAATACAGGTATAATTGGGAATTACAACGCGCACATCATACTCTTCCTTAGGAAACATTTTGGGAAGGGCTCCCACAACATCTGCCAATCCTCCTGTCTTGATAAATGGAACACACTCTGATGCAACAAATAAAATATTCTTCATAAGCTACCCTCCAAATCCATTAAATAAAATTGTCGCTCGGTTGCGAACCTTCGCCGTTCACTTCGCTTCGCTTGGTCGCGAACCTTCGCCGTTCACCTCGCTTCGCTCGGTCGCTCGGTCGCAAACCTTCGCCGTTCACCTCGCTTCGCTCGGTCGCTCGGTCGCTCGGTTGCGAACTTTCGCCGTTCACCTCGCTTCGCTCGGTCGCGGGCTTTCGCCCTATGAAAACGCACCCGGATAACCCCGTCTGCAAGCAGACGGTTTATCCCCGTGCGTTTTCGCACGGCTCAATGCCACCACGTACATTATAACCTTTTTTGTAAAATATGTCTATGAAACCTTTTCCATTTATGAAAAAATATTCCGAATTTTAATATCAGACGTTTCGCAGCTCGTCTAAATTTTTCTTATACGCCTCCATGAAATCCCGGATAAAGATCCGCACTTCCGGCAGGTCCATCTCTGTCAGTTTCTCATATATGGCTGCCTTGGCGCTGGAAAACTCCCGGTTGCCGGCCTTTTCTTCCTCAATACACTTAATATAAGCAGAGAGCTTGTCTGCCGCCTTTACCAGTTTCCATATATATTCCTCTCCCGCCTTTAGAAAGAACAGGGATTCATAGTCGTCCCGAAGATAATCCGGCAGCATTTCTAACAGTTCTTTCGCGGCCTGCTGTTCCACATTTTTATATGCATCCCTGGTATCCCGGTTATAATATTTAATCGGGGTGGGCATATCCCCGGTTATAATTTCCGTACAGTCGTGATACATCCCGATTAACGCCGCCTTTTCCGCATTTAGCTGATTTCCCAGCTTTTTGTTGCTGATTATGGCAAGAACATGGGCCAACATGGCTACTTCTAAGGAATGTTCGCTGATATTTTCCGGATAGGAATTCCGCATAAGGGCCCAGCGGCTGATATATTTCATGCGGGATATCATGGCAAAAAAAGGACTGTCATACTCCTTATATTCATTTTCTTCCATACGTATCCTCCTCTTTGTCAGCTCTTTTTCTTAAACTGGTATTTACACTTGGGACAGGTAATCATAATCCTGCCCTTACCCCTTGGAATGCGAATCTTCTGTCCGCATTTTCTGCATTTATATATCCGGTAAGGCTCTGCCGCCTGCCTACCATATTTGATGCGATACTTTACTTTCGCAAACCCGTTGCGAATTTTCCATGTGTGATTCAAAAACCACTGGTTCTCGGCATACCGCTTCTGTATCTTTCTAGAAAAAATCCGCGCATACGCCCATATCATCAAAACCCAGCAAAGCACCTGCAGCAACGGATGCTTTACAAACATGGCGATAAACGCAAGGGCAATAGCCAGAAAAATCATAAAGGTAGACAACTGGTCCACCCCGTATCTCCCCTGCATAAAGCTTAACAACTTCTGGCGAAAACCACCATTCGGATTCATAGTATCACTCCCTGTACAAAACAATTCTGTTCTTTTCTCTTTTATATTTATTTTCCATCACGCCAAATATTCCGGATTCTATATAGCAGAGTAAAGAAAAAGCCCTTGTAATCAAGGACTTTCACATTCACTTTTCTAAAAATAATAAAAGCGCGAGACGGGGATCGAACCCGCGACCCCCTCCTTGGCAAGGAGGTGCTCCACCGCTGAGCCACTCGCGCATGTCTTAACGACAGGTATTAATATACCAAACATGGGATTATTTGTCAACAATAAATTTGAGATTTTTAAGTTATTGTTCGAGCAACTTACTTCCCGTTTCAGGATAAATCATATACTTATCATAATCGCTATCGTTATTCACATTTCCACATCCATAAAAAATCTGGACCTTATTTCTCTCCGGATCTAAGGTATAATAAAATTCCTGATCAATCGCCCCACCATCTACATCTTTCTTTGCCTTTCCCTTTAAATCATCCAAATTAACAACTGATGAAATAGCATCCCGAAAATCACCGGGCGCTATACTTGTTACTTTTGTAGGCGTAGACACCGTCTGGGCATTATCATATGCCCCATCGGAAACTACAGCTGTCATAATAGCAGTAGCCAGGCTTTTTCCCGTATCAATATCTGCACTCAACCGACTTTTATTGATGTAACGAATCAAAGATGGCGCCAGAAAACCAGACAAAATTGCCATAATTGCAATAACAATTATCAATTCCACCATTGAAAATCCACGATTCTTCATATAACTCTCCCCCCCTGCTTAACTATGTGGGAGCAGAAGCTCCCACATCCATCATCCATGCTTACAGAGCAACCATATCCAAATTCAATCTCCGAATAGTCTGCAATGTCTTAGAACGAACCTCATCTGCATCAAAGACAGATAAGAGCGAATCCTTGTCAAACTTATTCTGCATAAGCAAGTTCACCCAGTCCTCGATATAAGCCTGCACATATTCCACATTATCCTGACTTCTGTTGCGCAGATTATTCTGAATATTATGGATATGCTCAATCACGCCCGGCTCGTTTGTCTTGCTGTTCACTGGTCTGTCGTCCGATTCATCAGACAATTCAATGACCTTACCCGTCTTTGTGATAATAACCTTTTTGTTCTTGGTTGCCGCAGCATCCGGTACAGCGCCGTTCTGCTTGCGAACTAACAAAAGCTCTACCACCTTTACCAGACAGGCAACGCTGTAGGTAACCTCCTCTGCGGTCTGCTTTTCCAGACCTTTTTCCTGATACTGATGCCATAACCATTCTGACTTACAGAGCATATCATTAATGGCAGGCACATTCATCATTCTGTTCAATTCAGAATTGGCAGAAGGAGTGGAGGACTTGCCAAAGCCAAACATTCCGCCGCCGGACTCGTGTTTATTCCCCTCATACTTAGAAGGAAGATTAATCTTCGCATAAGTCTCCTGCAGCATCCTCTTTGCCCGGTCCTCATTATAGGTATTGCTGATAATCCTCAAATCCTTATTGTTGAGGCCATGGCGAACCATATCATCTGCCGCCAAGAATACCAGATGCTTCTGCCGGTCTTCTAACAGCTGCTTAATCTCATAATTGGTCTTGCTCTTCTCAATAATCGTATTCTTACGAATCTTAAATGCCTTAATCTTCTCTTTAATACTAAAGAACAGCTTCAGTAACCCGGGATTCGCATTCACATAATTGCCAATCCAAGTGAGCTCCACATACTGATGTTCAATCTTATTGGATATCTCATACACATTATACCCGTCAAATACAACATTCAGCGTAGTATATAATAAATCCAGAATCTCATATTTCTCATCCCACGAGCGGGTGGAAAGATCCTGACTTACCAGCTGCTTGATTCCGCACTCATGAAATACCAGATTGTACTCATATAATCCTTCAAATACATTGCTCTTATCACTCAAGGAGGAACCGGTACCTAAAATCTGCATATTCTTCTTCATGGTCGGCTCATCCTCTATGTACCTGCATACCTTCTTTACAAATGCAGATACCTCCACCAACAAAGTATCAATTCTCTTATTATAAATATCCTGCTTGGAAATGGCAGAAATCACAGTCCGGCTTAACACATTGGTATACTGGGTGCTGTTGCAGTTCCTAATCAATTCCTTGAAATTCTCATAGACCATCACATTATCCACAGGGATGTACTCTGCATTCAGTCCATAAAACTCAAATGCTTTGTTATAGTCCTGCTTACGGATATAGGAATTGAACATTCCCATACTGAACTGTATCTTATAATCATTCCCCACATGGGTATCCTCTACGAAATAATCATATAACACTTCAAGATTATTGAGATAAGCCTCGGAATTAGAAGCAGAAGGCGGCAAATCCATCTCCATAACCACATTAATCAGATCCATATAACCCATAACTGCCTTATCATAGGTTCCCGGCCGGTCATCCGCATCCGCTATCTGGTAACAGGTATTAATCAAAAGCGGTGCCACGCGCTCCCCAATCAAGCGCATCGCCTCTCCGAAATGATCTAACTGGTACAGATAAATCAGCCAGATACTGTAACGGTAAATACCGGTGGTATTGATAATGGCATCTGTGTCCGTCGGATCAATATCCCCATAAACAAATTTGAACAACGGCTCAATCCACTCTTCAATCTCATATTTACCCGGCTGTTTAATATTCTCATCTACGAACTCCGCCAGTTCATATAATTTGGTGCATTGCGCCCTGACATCATCATCCACAAGCATACTGGACAAATCAAAATTATGATCCTTCAGATAATCAATGACCAATGCATAAAAGCCTTCCTCCACCTGTTCATTCAAGAAACGAATCAACATCCCCTTGTTAGAAGATGCGGCAATGGATATAATATTGGTATCGTTCCCCCTCGTAACATTTGCCGGCAAATTCTGCATGCTATCTCCTCCTTACGCTCCCAATTTGTACGAAATAAATAAAATTAATTGTCTATTTCTAATATTATCACAACTATAATTCATTTACAACTGAATTTTTTATTCTTTTCGGTTAATCTGACAAATTTTTATTGTACAGATTGTACAAACTATTACAGGGTAGAAATTTCATTTATTCATTATCATTTATTCATTGCATTTTCTACTCTGCCGTATTAAAATAAATGTAGCTGTTTACTATATTATATTAAGAGAAGGAGATTATTATGGCTAAGAACAATCACACATTAGGCAAGCTGCTTGCCTTTACAACGGCCGCTGCCGCTATCGGCGGAGCCTGCTATGTATTCCGGGACAAGATTAAGCAAAGTCCGATTTACCAAAAAGCGATGGATAAGCTGTCCGGTCTTATGGACAAGGATTCAGAGGATTTTACGGACGACGACTTCTTCTTTGACGAGGAAGATACTTTTTCCGAAGATTCTGCCATGGACAGAGAATATACCTCCATTACAATGAACGCCAAGCAGGAGGAGGATAACGGCAATGTCTCCCCACTGCCAGAAGCGGAGGATAGCGACTTATCTGCAGACAGCGCCGGATTTTCCACCACAGAAGAATCAGAGCTTAGCGCCACGGCAGATGACACGGAGAGTATCCCAACGATTCCTTTTGGGAGCAGTTTCAGCACGCCGGTTTCCACGCCGGAACCGCCAACCGTAACGGAGACAGCCGCTCCGGAGCAGACAGAGGATACCGTAAGCGGATATGAATACGAGGGACTTTCCGATGTATCAGAGGATCCGGATGTATTAGAAGAACAGGATCGATTGGATTTTTAATTTAATCCGGACACTTATATACCGTAATAACAGGCTTTGCTTATTATTACGGTATTTTTAGGCAATTGCAGGCTGTGAAGGCAGCCATGCGCTTGTAAGAGAAGGAGATTTACCATGAAAGATACCATTTTGCGGGGAACCGCCGCCAACAGCCAGGTCCGGTTCTTTTTTGCCTACACGAAAGAGACCGTGGAAAAGGCCAGACAGATTCACAATACCAGCCCGGTAGCCACTGCCGCTTTGGGAAGGCTTTTAACCGCCGGCGCCATGATGGGCAGCATGTGCAAGAATCCCACTGATATATTGACGCTGCAGATTCAGTGTTCCGGCCCCATAGGCGGCCTTACAGTCACCGCCAATGCGGCGGCCCAGGTAAAAGGCTATGTGAACCACCCGGATATCATGCTGCCGCCAAGTCCAAAGGGAAAGTTAGATGTAGGAAAAGCATTGGACTTAGGCGTCCTAAGCGTGATAAAGGACATCGGCATGAAGGAGCCCTATGTAGGGCAGTCCAACTTAGTGTCCGGGGAGATTGCCGAGGATTTGACCTACTATTTTGCCACCAGCGAACAGATTCCCACCTCTGTGGCCTTAGGCGTACTGATGGAAAAGAATAACACGGTAAAACATGCCGGAGGCTTTATCATCCAGCTTATGCCGTTTGCAGAAGAAGAACTGATTTCCCATTTGGAGGAACGGCTTAAGGATTTTTCCTCCATTACCTCCCTTATGGACTTAGGGGCAACACCGGAGGATATGCTGCAGCAATTATTTGAGGGCTATGACATCACCATAAATGATACCCTTTCGCCTTCTTACCGCTGTGACTGTTCCAGGGAACGGGTATATCAGGCTGTGATGAGTATCGGGAGGAAGGATCTGGAAGAAATGATAGCAGACGATAAACCGATTGAAGTCAACTGTCATTTTTGCAACAGGAATTATACTTTTACCGTAGAAGATTTAAAAAGTATGCTGCACACAAAATAATACCGGTACTGTTTAGTACCGGTATCGTGATTATTCAGGCTTTCCCTTTATTCAATTTCGCTTGCTGTTAAACTTTCTTCCGTCGTTTCTGATTCCTCCGGCATTTCCGTCTCTGTCACTTCCGGTTCTTCCGCCGCGGGTTCCATTCCTTCCGGTGTTTCCGTTTTCGGCTCCGTTCTTTCCTGTGTTTCCGTTCTCTCCTGTATTTCCGTACCTTCCGGCACTTCCGCTTCCGTTATAGCTTCTTCCGGCCATTCCTGGCGAATCACCCTTATGGTATAGGTTTTAACATTTCCCGACAGAGCGGTTACGGTAATGACTACCAGATTCTCTCCTTCTGCAAGCTGTTCCGGCATATCCAGTTCCACCACGCTGTCTTCATCAGCGGGAATGGCGCTGACTCCAATCATTTCCACATCCAATCCCACATGGACCTCATATTCCAGACAATCCGGTGAAAATTCCTCCGTCAAATCTCCCGGAGCCACCAGAAGTTCCTGTAAGCTGGCATCCCCGGCCACCTGACGGTTAATCCCAATCTCAAGCTGCTCCTTCTTTGAAGAAACTTCTATATGATCCAAATCCGTATAATCAATCAGATAGACATCTGTCAGGGCAAGCTCCGTATTTCCTGTTTCCATGGCCCTAAAGGTAATTTCATATTCCGCTTTTTTTGTCTTCTCCCCATAAATATCCTTAATTTCCAAAATACCGCTGGTTCCCGTAACCGCTTCGTTGTCAGGGACAAACTCTAGCATATTACTGTCGTAAGACAGATAGGCATCAATCGAATACAAATCTATATCGCTGTCTACCACCACTTTTACAGTGAATTCATTTTCCTTTTCGATGGCATCCGGTATTACCAGATCAATCTGAGCCTTCTTCGCCTGCGCCTTTCCATGTGATAAGACGCCTGCCAAGGAAAGCGCACAAATTAATATGAAGCTTAGGATTACCGCTATTTTTTTTCTCATATTCTTTCTCCTATCTCATAATTTAACCGCCATGGTTACTTCTTTCTGGTCACATTGACTACATACTGCCGCGCTGCACCATTTTGAGCCGTACATGTTAGGACAATCGACGTCGTTGTCCCCTTAGCTCCTAATTGATGCGTTCCTGTTCCTGATACAGTTGCATATTTACTGATAGCAGACGCCGTTATATTTACGCTGGATACGTTCTTTCCCACCACCACGGAATAAGTATTATTGGCAAGCGCACCGTCACTTCCCGGTTTGCTAAAGCTTGGCGTCAATCCGCTCACTTTATTATTAGTCCCCTTGTATACCGTGATGTTTGACAAAAAGCAATTGGGGTTTCCTGTCGCAGCCGGCAGTGGACTTGCAGCAGCCGGCATATTGTTGTATACAGGTATATAAAATATCATGGCATCGGATAATATTCCCAATGAATTATATGCGCTTTGGGTTGTCCGCCCCTCAGAGTAAGGCGCCTGTACATTCGTCATGTACTGATGAGTGTACAAATCCGCCGCATTTACCGGCATCACGTTATACTTCTGAAGATAAAGGGTATTTTGCCCTTTTTGGATATAATTTGCCGCAATATACTGGGCGCCGCCCACTATGGATTTATATGGGGTTGTCCACGGTTTTCCATATTCCGTCCCTGTCCTTGCCCATTGAAGCCCCTTTGCCACAGCGTCGCCGCCGTCAAAAGCGCCAATATTATAGAAGTTATAAATTCCCTCATAACCGGCATAGGCTCCACTGGTAGCGGCAGAACCGTTAGCTCCAACCTCCTGCTTGCATCTCGTGGCAAGAAAATAAGGACTTGCCAGAGCAGTCGCCCCTGCATCCATAAAGGCCTGTTTATAAGAGCCTGTGGCAATTGTATTAGTGGCAGAATCTACAACACTGTAATTGCCACTCATAAATGTATTATTTAAAATACTCTGTACAACCGTTTCACTCTGAGAGACATCGTAAGCCAACGCCTCAAACTGAAAAATATCCGTACTGTTTAAAAAATTTCTCGGATCCATATAATAGGCAATCACCTGAGAGCTGGCGCTGTACCAATTCACTCCGTCCTTTGGCGCATATGTATCACTGGACCAGTCATAGGCGCCGGGGGCTGTTGACAGATAAGAAAACGGCGACAGACTTGCAATTCCTCTCGGATAATTGCTTTGAATTACATTTCTTCCTACAACACTCTCATTTTGTATCACGGAAGACCAGTCTAAATTTGTATTAACCGGTACAAACTTCCAATTAGGATACTGAGAATGTAATGTCAAAAGCGGTGTCTTATAACTATCCGGGAAAGCGGCAATCAATGTGTCAAAATCGGCGTCAGACGCGACATTTACATTATTGGTATTTGTATTGGTATTCGTTCCCGTTTCTGTTCCTACGGTAATATATTCCTTTGCAACAAATCCGGTAACCGTTTTCCCATTATAAGTCACGGTAATTTTATACCAGTCCCCCGTTGTTGCAAGAATTGTCACTTTAGTCCCTCTTGGGATTGTCAGAAGAATCGCACTCTTTGTGTTGGCTTCATTTCTTACATTTAAAGATGAAGTTACCTTTTCATTGACATAACCTTCTAAGGTTGGCGGCTCATTACCGGGGGATTCCTCATCCGGCTTATTTTTTCCCTCGGAATTTCTCTTTACGTCAATATAAGTACTCAGTATATATCCCGTCTTTTTCTTTTTCTTATAATTAACTTTAATCTTATACCAGTATTTACTGGAAACTTTTTTAATACCGGTTATTGTAAGCTGAGTATTTTTAGGAAGCTTAACAACACTCTTAGAAGCTGTCTTTGCGCTTTTCCGCACATTCACATAAGAAGTTACCTTTTTGTTTACAACGCCTGTCGGCTTTATATCCTTTTTGATATAGGCAGCGTTGACATACCCCGTTTTCATAACGCCGTTGATATTTCCTCTACACTTATACCATGTCTGGTTTTTATTATTGACATAGCCAAGAATTGTTACTTCCTCATTTTTATCCAGCATTCCATAGCTTTTATACTTCGTTCCTGCTTTTTTACGCATATTTACCCGTGTTGTCGTCACTCCGGGATAAGACATGGCATTTTTACAGGTTTTGGCTGCTTCTGCTTTTACATCCGACGCCAAAAGAACTGCCACATAAAATAAAAGAAATAAAAAAACAATTTTCCATCTTTTGCATCTTATTTGACAATTTTTATTCATTTGCATACTCCTAACTTACAATTATACATAATAAATTAACATAATATAATTACATAATACTATACCCTATAACAAATTTCAACTATAAATGTTAATTTGTTTGTGTCAAGTAATCGTTGGCAACTTTTCCATTGTTTTTTCTCAATGATATTTGACGTATTTTTCTGTACACTAAATAAACCTTGCCGGGCTTCTTTTAACCCGTTTAACAGAAAGCTCTTTTAAATGCCTTTCTTGATGCGGTCTGCATAGCTTCCAATAACGGCATATGGGCACTGACCACATCCACATACGGATTACCTTTTCCGTCATTCTTAGGGGCTTTGGCTGCACTTAATGTTTCCACGATTTCCTGCATCTGCATTGTGAATGCCAGACCATCCGTATAACGGTCTATTGTTTCTATCAATTCTTTGTTTTCCTTGCGGTACAATGCTTTGGCAAGATTGTTTGCCCCGTTTACCGACCAGCGCATCCTTCTGTTTTTCATCCGAAGCGTTATTACCGTACAGTTCTGACTTTCCTGTACCCCCATTCCTTTATATATGATACCTTCCTTCGGTTCCGGTATTGTTATTCCCTGCTTGTTGTATGGCAGCAGACCATTCCTGTTATTGTTTAGGTATTGATATAATTCTTTGGCGCGTCTGCTTCGCTTGTCTTTTTCATCCGGACTCTCCACGCTGTCTGCATATATTTTTATATATTCCAGCATTTCTTCCGCTTTCTCCTCATCAAAAAGCCTTCTGATTTCCTCCTGTGCCTTTTTATCACTGATCTTTCTTGTAATCTCTTTATACACATGATAGCGGTCCAGTTGGAAAATAGTTTCCGGATCATAGGGTTCCTTTATCCAGCTGCCTCCATCTCCGTTTAGAACACGTTGTCCGATTTCATCTGCATTATATTTCTTACGGATGCATGCCTCCCGCTTTTCATGGAACCCGGTACTTTTTTCCATACCTGCAAACATTGTCTTTTCTACCAGTGTACTGCGGTTCTGTTTCTCCTTTTCTGCATCCCATCCCTCATACATGGTAAATACCTTCATTTCCTGTTTCTTTATCCTTTTGTGGTCTTTACCCTGCATGTGAAGCCATACTCCATCCATTTCCTCAAAGAGCACCGGTATTTCCTTTGTTCCTTCTGACTGGTTGGCATTCATCTGTTTTACCGCATGTTCTTCCTCTTCACTGATTCGTTCTCCAAGACGCTGCATTATGTTCCATACGCCTCCGGCGCTGATATTTTGCCCACAGGTACTGCTTATGGTATCTGCCGCAACTCGATAAGGCGACTCCGTTACCGTCATGGCTATCTTTTCTGCCAGATTCGTGGATATCAGTCCTATTTTATCCATCTGCATGGCTTCATCCAGAAGATAAACATATGCCGTTTCTCCATTCTCAAGACTGGTTCGGTATACCTTTCTCCCGTATTCTACGTCTCCATAAACTGTCTTTATGCTGGTTTTGCGGCTTCCCTTATCGCGATACTGCCTGGTGTCTCTGGATGCCGCAAGCTCTTTATCATAGGACTCCAAAATCATCTGGGTAATTTCACACCCCAGTTCACAGACATATTTAAAAATTTTTTTCTCTAACTCCTTGAATGAAATCAACTTTTCCTTTACAATGGTACTCATCATACAGTCTCCTTTACGTATTTTTCTTAGCAGTTAATATCATAAAGAAAAACTGTATGATTGGGGCTGTCGCACTAAGTAATTAGTGCGCAGCCTCGTTTTGTTGAAAAAAATAACTGCCAGACCTCGAAAGATTCTGGCAGTTGGTGTAAAATTAATGTATGAACAAACACATTAACTTACAGAAAAATTATAGCCTAAATCAGAACGGATATCAACTAAAACTTCCGCTGAAGATAGTGTAAATTTACTGTAGGATTTAAATAAGCAGAATAAGCCAACGATATTAAAATATTAGAACTTTAGTACCAT
>CANREG010000029.1 GCA_947629565.1 uncultured Lachnospiraceae bacterium | reverse complement strand
TCTCCTCCTAATTTAATTGTTTTGCACGATACCTCACCTATACATCAAATCGCATGCAGCCCCTTCAAGGACAAATCCAATATCGGCGCAGAATGAGTCAGGGCCCCGGAGGAAATATAGTCCACCCCAATATCCACCAAATCCCCCACATTCTCTTTCGTTACATTGCCGGAGCACTCCGTCTGTGCTCTGCCGTCAATGAGCCGCACAGCTTCCTTCATGGTTTCCTTATCCATATTGTCAAGCATGATAATATCCGCACCGGCTTCAAGGGCTTCCTTCACCATATCAAGGTTTTCAACCTCCACTTCAATCTTCCGGACAAAGGGGGCATATTCCTTTGCCATCTCTATGGCCTTTTTGACGCTTCCCGCCGCCCCGATATGGTTATCCTTTAACAAAATGCCATCCGACAAATTGAAGCGGTGGTTATATCCGCCGCCTGCCTTTACTGCATACTTCTCAAACACTCGCATATTCGGCGTGGTTTTTCTGGTATCTAACAGCTTCGTCCGGCTGCCCTCTAACAGCGTGGCAATGGAGTGGGTATAGGTGGCGATTCCGCTCATTCTCTGCAAAAAATTAAGGGCAGTCCGTTCTCCCTCTAACAGCACCCGGATATCCCCGGTAATCTTTCCGATATGCTGTCCATTCTGCACACTGTCCCCATCCGTTACGGCAATATCAAATTCTGTCCCGTCGTCAAGCAGCTCAAACACCCGCTTAAATACGCCAAGTCCGGCAATAATGCCGTCCTGCTTACAAATCAGTTCCACCTGCCCTTTCCGGTATTCCCGCATAACCGAGTTGGTGGTAATATCCTCGCTGGTAATATCCTCCCGCAATGCCTGTAAAATCAGATTGTCCACATTTAAATTCATTAATTCCATCTACTTTTTCTCTCCTCTTCTCCTTGCGGCTTCTTGTATTTCCCGGCGCACGCTGCCGTGATACGCCTCCTTTAATTCCTCATAAGGCTGCAAAGCGGCCCCTTCCTGTTCCTCAAAATAACTCCGGCTTTTCTCCCCGTCAAGCGCTGCATACCGCTCCCCGATTTGAACCGCCGCGCGCTTGGCCCAGACCAGACTTTCTAAGAGGGAATTGCTGGCCAGCCGGTTTGCCCCATGTACACCGTTGCACGCCGTCTCTCCGGCGGCATAGAGCCGGTTCATGGAAGTGGCGCCGTTCCGGTCTACCTTGACGCCGCCCATAAAATAATGCTGGGCCGGTACTACCGGAATACAGTCCTTCGTCATATCATAGCCTTCCTCCAGGCATTGCCGGTATATATTGGGAAACCGTTTCTTAATCTCCTCCGTCGGCATTTTTTCTAAAGATAACAGCACATAGTCGGTGCCGTCCTTTTCCATCTGCTTATAGATTGCCTCGGTCAGCAGGTCTCTTGGCAGCAGCTCGTCCACAAACCGCTCATGGTTCCTGTCATAAAGCACAGCCCCTTCCCCCCGCAGGGATTCAGAGATCAAAAACCTTCTGCCCGGCTTTTCGGAATAAAAGGTTGTAGGGTGAATCTGCACATAATCCAAATTCAAAAGTTCAATATTATGCTTAAGGGCGATTGCCAATGCATCCCCGGTTAAATGCCGGAAATTCGTGGAGTTGGTGTAAAGTCCCCCAATCCCGCCGCTGGCCCATATGGTATAATCGCTGTAAAGCCTCATCATCCGCCCGTCGGAAAGCTCCGCCGCAATTCCATAACAGGTATTGTCCTGAGCTAAAATGTCCGTCATGGTAGTATGCTCGAAAAGGGTAATATTCTCCCGCTTTTTTACCGCCGCTAACAGCTTGGAGGTAATCTCTTTTCCGGTCAAATCCTCATGGTAAAGAATTCTCGGAACCCTGTGGGCCCCCTCCCTGGTATAGAGAAATTCTCCATGGTCCCGTTCAAACTTTACGCCAAAATCCACCAGCTCTTTAATAATCTCCTGCGAGGAGCGTATCATAATATCCACTGACTCCCGGTTATTTTCATAATGGCCCGCAATCATCGTGTCCTCAAAATAACCCGGATAATCCTCTTCATTTTTCAGTACACAGATACCGCCCTGCGCCAGAAAGGAATCGCTTTCCTCAAGACCTGCCTTGGTCAGCATGGCAATCTGTTTGTCCGTCGGCAGATGCAGCGCAGCAAACAGCCCCGCCGCGCCGGTTCCCACAATAATTACATCAAACTCTTCTTTCATCCCATGTCCTCTCAGCACTGAAGCTATTCTTCCTCTGTCTGCCCATTCTCCGGCAGGTCCTCGTCTAAACCAATGTCGTCAAAATCCTCAAACAATATCGGCTCGGTTCCAAAATCATAGGCATCCACATTACCGTATACCCTGCGGACCTCCTCGTCAATTTCATCTTTGATGGGCTTAAGCTTCTCGACGGGGAGTCCAATCATCATGGAAACCTCTTCTATCGCAATCTTTCCCTTTAGCATCCGTCTGGCCGCATCCAGTTTAGCCTTATCTGTATTATTCATCTCTGTCTCCCTTCCCGAATCTTAACAGTGCTTATTCTGTCCCTGCAAACCTTTTTACAGGCTCTTTAAATATTCTTCATTTATGGCAATCACCTGCTCCATGGCCTTCCGTCCCGGAGCGCCAATCGTCTCCCGTTTCTCCACGCAGGTCTCCAGACTGATTGCCTCGTAGATATCCTCCTCAAATACCGGGGAAATCTTCTTATATTCCTCTAAGCTCATATCCTCTAAAGCGATATCCTTCTCGATACAATAAAGCACCAGACGGCCCACAATCCCATGGGCGTCCCGAAATGGCACACCATGGTTTACCAGATAATCCGCCGCATCTGTGGCATTGGTAAAGCCCTTTTTCGCACTTTCCCGCATATTCTCCTTATTGACGGTCATCGTCTTAATCATTCCCGTAAATAATGCAAGACAGCCCTTTGCCGTATCCATGGCGTCAAAGGCAAACTCCTTATCCTCCTGCATATCCTTGTTATAGGCAAGAGGAATCCCCTTCATCGTGGTAAGCATCTGCATTAACGCCCCGTACACCCGTCCGGTCTTTCCCCTTACCAGCTCTGCAATGTCAGGATTCTTCTTCTGGGGCATAATAGAGCTTCCGGTACTGTAAGCGTCATCTAATTCCACAAAACGGTACTCGTTGGAATTCCATATGATAATTTCCTCGGAAAACCGGCTTAAATGCATCATAACCGTAGAAAGGCATCCAAGCAGTTCAATCAGATAGTCCCGGTCAGACACACAGTCAATGCTGTTCAACGCCGGCCCCTTAAAATTAAGCAGTTCGGCTGTCATATTCCGGTCTAAAGGATAGGTGGTTCCGGCCAGGGCGCCCGCCCCCAAAGGACAGTAATTCATTCTCTCCCGAATGTCGCAAAGCCTGCCGTAATCCCGCTTAAACATCTCCATATAAGCGCCAAGATGATGGGCCAGGGTAATGGGCTGGGCCTTCTGCAAATGGGTAAAGCCGGGCATATAGGTATCCATATGCTCCTTCATCAGCGCATGCAGCACCGCTAAAAGCTCCTTTACCAGCTCTTTCAGGCTGTCAATTTCCTTTCTGGTATAAAGCCGCATATCTAACGCCACCTGGTCATTCCGGGAACGCCCGGTATGCAGCTTCTTTCCTGTGTCGCCAATCCGGTCAATTAAATTGGCCTCCACAAAGCTGTGGATATCTTCATATTCAGCGGTGATCTGAAGGGTTCCCTTTTCCACATCCTCCAAAATCCCGTTAAGGCCATCTAATATCTCGTCCCGCTCCGCCTCCGTCAGGATTCCTGCCGCCGCTAACATCTTCACATGGGCCATGCTGCCCTCGATATCCTCTTTATAAAATTTCTGGTCAAAAGAAACAGAGGCGTTAAAATTATATACCAACTGGTCTGTCTCCTTTGTAAATCTTCCGCCCCAAAGCTGTGCCATTTTCTTATCCTCATCACTTTCCCTGTTATTATCCGGAATCTTTCGCTGCCGGACATACTTATTTAATTGTACACCAATTTAACCGGGGTTACAAGGAAAATAGTTGTTGAAATCAATTGAATGAAATAATATCGCCCTGTCCGCCAATCAGCACTGCTTTCCCTTTAAATGCAAAGCCATATTTGCGGATTCTATTACGTGAAATGCCATGGTCAAGCAATATTTGTTCATAGTGTTTTTCCTCAATCTGCTGCAAAGCAGCCTTTACCGTATCCTCCATGCACTCTTCTTTCTTCGGGTTATGCACCTTGAATTCCAGTATAATGCCATCTTCCTCTTTGTTAAGGGGCTCTAACATCACATCATACCTTCCAAATCCGCTTTCCCGATTAGATGTCACCGCATATCTCCCTGTAAGGTCAACCAAAAGGCCTAACACAAAACCATGATAAAACCCCTCCGGCCTGCTTTCCTCCGAAAGATGTGTCCCGCTGTCAAAGAAACTGAACATAGACAGGCACACTCTCTCCATATAAGCATTCATTTCTTCCAAATCTCCCTTAAGCAGCGCATGAATGAAGCCATTGTAGTTTGTACTGTCCTTGGCAAACCACTCTTTTACCATTCTGTTAAACATCTTTTTTACTTCGTAGTTGGTAAGGCACAATTCATATTCGTCATCCACAATACTGTTTACCTTAAGATATCCTGATGCAAGCAGCAGACTCCAGATCGCCTCCGGATTATCGTCTAACTGGTCATATACAATCTCTTCATCAATCACACTGTGTATCGGCTGCCCTGAAAGCAATTGTTCAAACTGCATCTTGATACCCTGATCGCTTTTTTGCAATAGATTTCCCACAAGGGAATTGGAACTGGTATTAGCCCAGTAGGGTTTTAATTTTCCTTTATCAAGATAATTAACCACAGACCATGGGTTATAAATATCCCTGTATTCTCCTATTGTAAAACCGTCATACCAGCTTTTCACTCCCTCTTTGTCCGCCAGTCCCATCTCGTCCATAGCAGCAAACACTTCTTCCTCTGTAAAGCCAAAGGCGGTAGCATATTCGTCTGAAGTTGTAGTAATCACATTCAGGTTATTCAGATCAGAAAACATAGATTCCCTGCTCACTCTTGTAATGCCGGTCATAATTGCCCGTTCAAGATACGGGTTCGTCTTAAATGCAGAATTGAACAGATTCCTTGTGAAGGAAACCAACTCCTTCCAATATCCTTTTACATAAGCCTCCTGCAATGGCGTATCGTATTCGTCCAACAGGATAATGACTTTCTTCCCATAGTAGCGGCACATATATTCGCACAGTACATTTAATGCTGCCGGCGCATCACGCTCCGGCATCTCGTCCGCCATCTTTCTGAATTCCGCCTTTTCTCCGTCTGTAAATTGATCCGACTCCATCAGATAATTGCACTGTGCATACAGTCTTCTTAATATTTTACAAATACTGTACACGGTTCCCTCGTAGTCTTTTTCCTTAACTCCTGCAAAAGACAGGCTGATTACCGGCCATGTTCCCTGTATCTTTCGATATCGCTCCTCTTTCCAGATATTAAGACCTCTAAACAGCTCTCCCTGTTCCCCGTAACGAATATTGAAAAATCTGTCAAGCATACTCATATTAAGGGTTTTCCCAAAACGCCTGGGGCGGGTAATCAAGGTCACAACATCCTGACTATCCCACCATTCCTTAATAAAATCCGTTTTATCCACATAGAAACAATTTTTTAAAATAATGCTTTCAAAATCCTGCGCTCCGATTGAAATTACTCTTGCCATACTGTCACCTCCGGACATAGAGTCATTATGTGCCTTTTGACAGTATTCTAACAAAAATAAAAATGGCAGGCAAGGTTTATTCCCATTATTTTCATTTCAAAAACCGATTTATTCCACAATCATCTTAAACGCCAGCGTCTTTTCCAGAATAAAGGGGGCGTCCTGAATAAAGAACACCCTGCCGCTCTTATCAGCTTTCAGTGTCTCCACAATCTCCCCCTCATAAGGCGCAATAATATTCGCCATGGGCTGCCCCTCTTTTACCAATTCTCCCACCGTTACCAGAGATTGGAACAGTCCCGCTTTCGGCGTTTTTATATTAAAGATCTCGTCTTCCTCCACGATAACCGATTCCGTTACCGCTGTCGGTTCATAATCAATCATTCCCTGTCGGCCAAGAAAGGTCAGCACCGATTCTACAGTAAGCTTCGCCGCCTCCATATTAATCCGCTCCGTATCCACGGCATAGATAGAAAAGGCGTTGGTATTCCATATCTGCCAGTTATAATTCAGGGTAGTGGTATCAAAAGGACGGGGATTTCTCACCGCCACATAGGGCAGGGAAAAATCCTTTGCCATCTCCACATTTTCCAGTCCGGTTTTCATCATGCGGACATGGGGAATAAAGTCCCCGGATATGTAAAAGCTGGCAAACTGAATGCCAATGGCATAATCCTTAATCTGTTCAAAGGCGCCCGCGGCAATCCGCTGGGTGGTTTCGCCTAAATTATATCCGGGAAACATGCGGTTGATATCTGTGTTATCCTGCACCCAAAACCGTTTCCCAATATTCATGGAAAAGGGATTTAAGGAGGGCACCACTAAGATTTCCCTGCCCTCAATAACCTTTCCCTCCTGTTCTAATTCCTTTAACCGCCGCACCAGTTGTCCCGCAATATATACCTGCTGGATTTCATTTCCTCTCGTGGCGCCTACAATGCACACTGCCTTTTCTCCCTTGCCAAAATGATATCCCCGGATACGGAAATCATCCCGGTAAGGCGAGGACAGTTCAAATAATATCTCTCTTCTCATTTCATTTACTCCTTAAATGGTGATTATGATAACGGGTATCTAGTCTGCCAGTATCCTTCCAAGCAGGGAGCCCTCATAGACTACCGGAAACTCGCGTAGCGTAAATACCAATCCCTTACAGGGGGAATACACCTTTTGCAGCACCCTGCCGGACAAAGGATCCACCACCTCTCCCACTAATTCTCCGTTTTGCACCTCTTTACAGTGACTCGTGCCGGGAAGAAAAATTCCCGATGCCGCCGCATTCAGAAAATGGACGTTGCCGTCCTCGGATTCAATGGGTTTTCTCGGCGTAATCACCTCACCCTGCCAGATCCCTAAGTCCTTCATCAGCACAAAAATCCCGTCCACTAACTGATCGCCAAGCTCCTTTGTAATCCGCATGCCAACGCCCATTTCCACCACCAGCGTCTTCGTGCCGATGCTGTTTAGGGAATGGGCAAGGGTAGATTCCAACACCGTAGCGGCCTGATGCACCCATATGTAATCAATATTCAACCGCCTTGCCAGGGGCACCAGCGTCTTTGCCGTCATCTCGCTGATTCGCACCTGCATCAGCTCCTTCAGATAAATATTGCTGGCGTGAATGTCTATGCACACGTCGCTGCCCTTTATGTCATCAATCACCTCTGCGGCCACATATTCTGCCATCGAGCCCTCCTTATTTCCCGGAAATATGCGGTTCATATCCAGATCAAACATGGGAATCCCCCGGGTAATGGAATCCACCCCAAGCGGATTGATCGCCGGATAGATGTCCACAATACCGCTTAGCATCCCCTCCTCATCCCGGATTCTCCTGCTTAACTCATAGCAGACATACTGTCCCTCTAGCTCGTCACCATGAATCCCGGTGACAATGCTTATCCTTTTTTCGTTTCCGGTCAGATTTTCCGGCTGCATCCTGTGTTTTTTTATCGTAAGCGTCTCATCAAAGGGAAGCCCTACTCTTGCTACTTCCTTTATCATAATGCCCTCCTCGTTTTTTCTTTTTTTCAATATATCCATATACCGACTAAATGATATCAGTCCGGCCATTCTTCTGTCTGCACCCATATCCGTATCCTTCTATGCATACCGGCTAAATGATATCAGCCCGGCAGTTCTTCTACCTGTACCCGTATTTTCTGGCTCTGCTTCGCCTGCCCGTAAAAATGCCCTTTGCACACCACGGTATCGTTATAATCCCGCCCATGGGATAACTTGATGTAGCCCTCGTCTATGAGCTTTGCATTTGTGGGATCTACGCCCTGCCAGCAGCCGTCGCACCAGGCCTCCACCCATGCATGGGTATAGCCTTCCCCGGACATAAAACCTACCACATATCTGGCGGGGATATGCAGCAGCCGTAAAAACGCCAACAGAATATGGGCATAATCCTGACAGACGCCCCTGCCAAGGGTTAGCGCCTCCGCTGCGCTGGTAAAGATATCCGTCACCTCCGGCGTATAGGTAAGGCTTTCATGGCAACAATCTGACAGGTACATAACCTTTTCCACCGTAGTCAGCTTGTCAAAACTTTTTTTATAACAGGATTTTTCCAAGCAGTTATCACAGGCCGCCTTTAATGCCTCCCGCAAAACCGGGGCCGGCTGTGTCATGGAGGAAGGGGAGCGGAACAGAGAAAGCAGCCGGGAATCCCTCTCTTTTTTCTCCCCGTCCACCACTGCGATTCCGCTTATTTCAAAACCGAACTGGTCGTGGGGCTCCCCCATATATCCGTATACCGTCTTATTGCCAAAGGCATCAAAAGAATAACTGTGGCTGCTGCCATAGCTCATGGTCTCAACCAGCGACTCTATATACTGCCTCTCATTTTCTCTGGGGAAAATCTTAAGGGTATAGGAGTGGTCGTATATGGGAATGTCAAATGTATACCATGTCTGGTACAAAAAGCGTAATTTCTTCATATATTATCCTTCATCCGGAGAGCGCTCCGGCTACACTAAAATCAGATTTTCCAGTGACTCTAACATGGTTTTCTCGTCCACTTCCCGCTTTTCGAGCGCCAAGGCCATCTCATAATAGGCGACCCGGTCATAGCTGATATCCACTCTGTGCAGATAAAAATCAAGCTGTCCGAACACCCGCTTTAACTCCTCATTTTCTGCCCGGAAGCGGAGCTTCAAATCCAAAAGCTCCGTCTTTTTCCCAAGCTTGATGAGGTTGCGCACCATGGCGTCGTCAATGGAGTCATCCACCGCGCCCCAGAAGGCCAGCAGGTTATCCGTAACCGACTGAAGCTCAATTAACGGCGCATCCGATAGTTTAGCCGCATTTAATTGAAACTGTGCCAGATGAATATAGGCCAGGGCCTCAGAGGAAATGTAATCCCGAAGCACCAGCGCATTGTCATAAGCCCGGTACAGGTTGCTGATAATGGAATCCGGATTGTCCGTATTATAACCGTAGCTTTTGATAAAATTCTCATAATCCGTATAGATGTTGGGAATATTTAAAGCCTCACAGTATTTTTCAAAAAAATGGACGTCTAAATCCAGCATTTCATCAAAACCCGTATTGTACCGCTGCAAAGTTGTATATACCCGCTGGGTGTACCTGCCCAGCCAAAATAAATTGTTTACCTTTTCTACCGAGATAATACCCATGTGTCTTTAAAACCTCCTCCCTGTGATGAATTGACAATTGAACAGCCCTCAATCCGGGAAAAACGGGTCAGGCCGCTTTTCCAGACATGAACCTGGTCGGCCCCGGTGAGGACAAAGGCTCTTAAATCCGCCTTGCGCTCCACTACGCCGTCCCGGTCTAAGACCTCCAAATCAAGAAAATCAATGACCTCCTGGGCAATGAACCGCCTGGGCTGCTCATTTACCAAATCCTTAAGCCGCTGCTTTTCTTCGCCTTCTAAGCTGCTGCCAAAGACAACGCCATAGCCGCCCGCTTCCGCCACATCCTTGATTACCAGATCGTCAAAATGCTCCATGACATACGCCCTGTCCTCCTCATAAAACGGCAGGTAGGTAGGGGCGTTATGCAAAACCGCCTCCTCGCCTAAATAATACTCCACCATCTTCGGAACAAAATAATAGATGCCCTTGTCATCTGCAACTCCGTTTCCCGGAGCATTTAGCAGCGCCACATTGCCCTTTTTGTACACGTCAAAGACATGGGGCACGCCGATTAAAGAAGTCTCCTCAAATGTCATGGGGTCCAAATATTCATCGGATACCCTTCTGTAAAGGGCGCCCACCTTCTGGTTGTTACCGCCATAGCCCTTGTAATACAGATAATCTCCCATTACCGCCAAATCATTTCCTGTGGCAAGCACAGCGCCGGTCTTCTCGGCCAGATAGGAATGTTCAAAAAACGCCGCATTATACCGTCCCGGCGTCAGAATCACATTGATGCCGCCGGTATTGACACTGTCCATAGTCTCCTTTAACAGGGCCGCATAGTCCCTGTTATCGCTTATGTGGTTCCGCTTAAAGGTAGACGGCGACGCTTTTCTGCACAAATCCCTTGCAATCAATGGATAGGACGCCCCGGAGGGAATCCGCAGATTATCCTCTAACACATACCATTCAGAGTCTTTCCCCTGTACTAAGTCAATTCCGGATATATGGCTGTATACCCCCTTCGGCGGCATAATCCCCTCGCAGGCCGCCAGATAACCGGAGGAGGAATAGACAAATTCCTCCGGTATCACTCCATCCTTTAATATCCTTTTTTCGCCGTAAATATCGGCTAAAAACCGGTTCAATGCAGTTACCCGCTGGGACAATCCCTTTTCCAGATAGGCAAACTCATCATGGGTAATCACCCTGGGAATGGTATCGAAGGGAAATAACTGCTCCTTAAAGGTATGATTTTTATAAATTCCGAATTTTACCCCATACCTCGCCAGCAGTGCATTCACCGTATTCACATGTTTGTTCAGCTCCAGCATATGTGCACCTCCTTGAAATAAAAAAGAAGACGCTATGCCCAAACATAACGCCTTCGTCTTTTTTCTTCTATGTACTTTACAAAAATAAGTCTATACCATTTTCATCTATTTGTAAATAGGTATTCACTTAATATTATTAAACTGTTTTCCGCATTTAATTTATAAAATCAGTTTTTTCCAAAATATCAATCAAAAACTGCCCGGAACATACTCCTTTACTGCCCGGAAACTGGCTCATGCTTTAGAGATAGCCTCCCTTAAGATAGCCGCCGCCCGGTCACAGTGTTCCCGCGTGATTGTAAGAGGCGGCACCATGCGGATCACCCGGTCAGATGTCGTGGTCACCAAAAGCCCCGCCTCCATGGCCTTAATCTTAACCTGCACTGCATCCACATTGTCAAGCTCTAAGCCTACCAGTAAGCCCAAGCCCCGAACCTCCTTTACATGCGGCAGCGCATTTAACTGCCCCATAAAATAGGCGCCCATCTCCTTGGCGTTGGCAGCCAGATTGCGGTCAAGCATCTCCCCAATTGCCGCATACCCGGCGGCGCAGCACACAGGATTACCGGAAAAGGTACAGCCATGGGAACCGGGATTCAATGCCTTTGCGCATTCCTCCGTCATGGCAACCGCACCCAAAGGCAGGCCGCCCCCAAGTGCCTTTGCCATGGTTATGGCGTCCGGCTTTACTCCATAATGCATATATGCCATGGTTTCCCCGCAGCGGCACCATCCGGTCTGCACCTCGTCAAAGAGCAGCAGCATCCCCCGCTCGTCGCACAGCTTGCGAAGTCCCTTTAAGAATTCCTCTGTGGCAGGATAAACACCGCCCTCCGCCTGCACCGGCTCCACCATAATGGCAGCGGTATTGTCTGTACAGGCCGCCTCGAAGCTTTCCAGATTATTAAATTCTGCATAGTGAAATCCCGGAAGGTTCGGAAAAAATCCCTTCTGGATTGCCGTATCCGGCTGGCCGGTTGCCGTAAGGGCACCAAAGGTCCGCCCATGAAATCCCTTCTTTGCCGTCACAATCTCGTAATGGTCCGGACCAAAATGCTCCACGCCGTACTTTCTCGCCATCTTAATCATGGCCTCATTGGATTCGCTTCCCGAATTCTGGAAGAAAATCCGGTCAAAACCGGTCTGTTCACAGACTAACTTCGCCAGCATAGCCTGAGGCGTATTATAGGGATAAAGGCTTGTGTGCATAACCTGTCCCGCCTGCTCCCGAATAGCCTCCACTACCTTTTTATTGCAGTTTCCTACGGAATTGACTGCAATTCCGGCATAAAAATCCAGATATTCCTTTCCGTCTGCATCCCGCAGAATAACATCCTCTCCCTCTTCCACTACAATGGGAAAATGATACCCGATATCTAAAAGATAGGTATCGGACATCTCGATAATATCCTGTTTGGTCAGCCCATAATCCTTTGCTTTCATCTGTCTATCCCTCTTTTCCTGCTTATGGTAATTGTCCTTTTGTACCTTTTCGTTTACCAAGAAATTTATCAAACGCCTATTTCATCATATCCACTTCCAGTCTTTGGTAAGGAATCTTAATCTGATTGGCGTCAAAAGCCTCTTTTACCGCCTCTCTTAAATCCCAGGTGGTGCTCCAGTAATCATCGGTATGTACCCAGGCCCGGATACCTAACAGCATGCCGCTGTCCCCAAAAGCATCAATGAAAATATCCTTCGGCTCCTCTTTCATAATTCTGCCGTCAGCCTCTAAAATGCCTTTGACAATTTCCCGAACCTTCTGGATATTGCTGTCGTAATCAATTAAAATCTTAATCTCAATCTTCCGCTTCTCCTGTAACGTCAGGTTGGTTAAGCTGTTGTTAGTTAAAATGCCATTGGGAATCACCACCACCTTATTGTCATAGGTGCAGAGCCTTGTATAGAAAATGTCAATCGATATGACGGTTCCCTCATTTTTACTGTTGTCCTCAATGATATAATCTCCAATTTGAAACGGTTTCAATATGAGGATCAGCACGCCTCCGGCCAGATTGGATAAAGCACCCTGCAGGGCAAGGCCCACAGCCAGGGAGGCGGTTCCCAAAATCGTGACAAAGCTGGTTACCTCAATGCCGATAATCGCCGCTGCCATAATAAAGACCAGCACATAGCCCACAATCTTAAAAAAAGACAGCAAAAATCCCACCACAGATTCTTCCACTTTGGACCGCTTCAGGGATTTGCGAAGCATTTTAACCAAAACTCCCACCAGCTTTAGTCCAATCGCGATAAACACAATGGCTAACAGCAGACTACCTGACTTGCCGATAATCCACTGCAGCAGATCATCCAGCGCCTTTTCCAGTACGCCTGCGGATTTCTCTACATTTTTCGCCGTTTCCTCTATGACAGGATTACTTATTGCATCTAATAACATGATATTTCTCTCTCTTTATGCCCGTTTATTCGGTGTTTTCTTTTTCGCGCCGGTTTTCGGACCAGCGCTGCCCGAAAGTTTGAAAATACTCATGGATAAGGGTGCCAGACCAATGGTAATGGAATTGGTTCTTCCGTCGCAGGCGCTTCTCCTACTTGCCCTTGCCGCATGGTTCCGGCTGCCGTCGCCGCCGAATTTCTCATTGTCGCTGCAAAAAATTTCCTTGTAGCTGCCGGCATAAGGCACGCCTATCTTATACTTATCATAGCTTACCGGGGTAAAATTGCATACCACTAACAGCGTATCCTCTTTCCTTGCGGTCTTTCGCAGGAAAGAGACAATGCTCTCGTTGGCCGCATTGGCGTTCACCCATTCAAATCCTTGCGCATTGCTGTCCATCTCATACAGGGCGGGCTCTCTCTGGTACAGGTGGTTTAACGCCTTCACATAATTGCGCAGAATCGTATGTGCGTCAAATTCCAGCAGATTCCAGTCAATTTCTCCCGATACGGAAAACGCCTTAAACTGCGCAAATTCCTGTCCCATAAACAACAGCTTCTTTCCCGGATGCGTCATCATACAGCCATAAAGCAGCCTTAGGTTTGCAAACTTTTCCTCATAACCACCCGGCATCTGGTCCACAATGGAGCCCTTGCCGCCCACCACCTCATTGTGGGAAAATTCCAGAATATATTTCTCGTCATAGGCGTTAGAAAGACTGTTGGTCAGCTTCTTGTGTTCATATTTGCGGTATAAGGGATCCAAGGCCATATAGGACAGTAAATCCTGCATCCAGGACATATTCCACCGGTAATCAAAGCCCATGCCTCCATCTTCTATCTTCTCCGTCAGCATCGGCCAGCCGGATTCCTCCTCCACCATAACCATACAATGGGGATACCGCTCATTAATGATTGTATTTAATTCTTTAAAGAATTCAATCGCCTCTAAATTCTCATTGCCGCCATACTGATTGGGAATCCAGTTGCCGTAGGATCTTCCATAATCCAGATACAGCATCGAAGCGGCGCTGTCAATGCGCAGCCCGTCAATATGGTATTTGGAAATCCAGTAAAGGGCATTGGAAATCAGATAATTCTTAACCTCCTTGCGCCCATAGTCAAAGATATAAGTGCCCCATCTGGGGTTCTCGCTTCTTCTCTTATCCTTAGGCTCGTATAAAGGTTCGCCGTCAAACCTGGCAATGCCGTTGACATTCATGGGAAACTGGCTGGGAACCCAGTCGCAGATTACCCCAATCCCCTTACTGTGCATGTAATCTACAAAGTACATAAAATCCACAGGCTCGCCGTACCGGGAAGTCGGCGCATAAAATCCTGTGGTCTGATACCCTAAGGTGGCGTCCTGTTCATGCTCCATCACAGGCATCAATTCCACATGCGTATACCCCATGTCCGCCGCATAGTCCGCTAATTCCTTAGCAATCTCTCTATAATTATAAAATTCCCTGCCGTCCTTGGGACGCTTAAAGGAGCCTAAATGCACCTCGTAAATATTCATCGGACGCTCTGCCTTCACAAAATCCCTGCCCTCGTAATACTTTGCATCCTTCCAGTTATAGGTAAGATCCACAATCTTAGAGGCGTTAGCCGGCCGCAGCTCCGCCGCATTCTCGTAAGGATCCGGTTTCATAAAGGTATCGCCGCTTTTCGTCTGAATCTCGTATTTGTAGATCTCGCCGACCGCAAGCCCCGGAACAAACAATTCAAAAATGCCGGAATATTCTATCCTGCGCATCATATGCATCCTGCCATTCCAGCCGTTGAAATCTCCCACTACGGAAACCCTTGCCGCATGGGGCGCCCACACAGCAAACAGCACGCCCTTAATTCCATCCAACATACAGGGATGCGCGCCTAATTTCTCATAGATTTCATAATGAATTCCATCATTAAATCTGCTGATGTCAATGGGATCGATTACCGGTTCAAACACATAAGGATCCAGCATTGTCTTTTTGGTTCCGTCTGCAAAAACCACCTTATATTGGTATAGAAAGCTTTGCGTATCCGGTATCTTTACGGTAAAGAAACCGTTTACCCTGTCGCTCACAAGAGTATATGTATCCTTGGTATTCTTAGAAACCGCTGTCACAGACTTAGCGCCCGGAATATAGGCGTTAATATACACGCCGTCCGTCGTCTCATGCATGCCAAGTATATGATGGGGATTGTCGTGGCTGCCCCCTGCCAGCGCCTCTACCTCTGTCCAGTTGATTGCGAATACCGGTCTTTTGTTAGCCATATTCTACTCCTTGTTTATCTAGTAATTTAGTCTTTCGCAAAAAACGGCGCTTTTGCAAGCGCCGCTCTATCCTTTACTCGCCTCTTAACTGTTTCACCACTCGTTTGATTGACTCGTCAAATTCCTCCTCGGAAGAATTCTCAAACACAATAAGTTCTTTGATATTATCCGGTCTGTTAAAATTACAGCCTGCGATGTACTCGTCCCAATGCTCCAGTTTCCATGTATCCCGGTCTGAATTACGCTTAATCATTCTCTCTCTGCATACTTCTACTCTGGTATTCACCCAGATTACCACCAGCTCGGCGCCATGCTCTGCCAATCTCGCCCGTAAGGAATCCAGATAAGCGTCGTCCCGGATTTCATCGGTAAACGGCGCATTGATTAATACCGTATCATTGTAATCCAGCGCCTCCATAGCCAGATCCAACACGCAGTAATATTCATAATCCCGAATCTCTCTCTGGAAGAAATCAGAGGAACGGTTATATTCCTCACCCGCTACCTTGAAAATCTGCTTTGACAATACAATCAGCGTATCCTTGTCCAAATATACACAATTCGTCAAAGCCTTGGCAAGCTGCTTGGAAATGTAAGTCTTGCCGCAGGCAGGTGGGGATGTAACCAATATCAAATGCTTCATAAAATATATGCCTCCTTTATGCCGACCATAATAAATTTCTTAAATAAACTATAAGTAAGGCAAATTATAGCATATTTTACAAAGATTGACAACGCATTTGCTGTTAATTTTTTGCCATTTTTATTCCGTTTTTTTAAATATCCAGATAATTTTTCATACTTTTTAACGCAGATTTTTCAAGTCTTGACACCTGGGCCTGGGAAATGGCAATCTCTTTTGCTACCTCCGTCTGTGTTTTTCCCTCAAAAAAGCGCAGGCGGATAATATTGTACTCCCTGTCTGACAACCGGTCCATGGCCTCATTTAAAGAGATATTTTCCACCCAGTTCTCCTCCTTATTTTTCTTGTCGCTGACCTGATCCATGATATAAAGGGTATCTCCCCCCTCCTGATACACGGGATCGTAGAGGGATACCGGCGTGGCAATGGCATCTAACGCCATTACCACCATCTCCTTTTCCACCTGGATTTCTCTGGCCACTTCGTCAATCGTAGGCTCCCGGTCCTCTTCCCGCATGATTCGCTCTTTGGCATAGATTGCCTTATACGCAATATCCCGCAGAGAACGGGATACCCGGATAGAATTATTATCCCTTAGATATCTTCTGCACTCTCCGATAATCATAGGCACCGCATAGGTGCTGAATTTCACATTTAAGCTGCGGTCAAAATTGTCAATGGCTTTCATCAGTCCGATGCAGCCTACCTGAAACAGATCGTCAGCATTTTCCGAAGCGTTGGAAAAACGCTGAATCACGCTTAACACCAGCCTTAAATTACCCTCCACCAGCTTCTCCCTGGCTTCCTGATCCCCCTGTTCAACCCTGATAAACAATTCATTTTTTTCCTCGTTGGTAAGCAGTGGTAATTTTGCCGTGTTCACCCCACAGATTACGACCTTGTTAAGCGCCATTTCACCGTCCTCCTTAAAACTGTTCTTTCGTTTTAAGGATTTACAAATGACTTTCCGTTTATACAGTTTTCACGCCGTCAATATTTACCACAAAAAAATTTCAAAGCCTTAAGAACCAATCCGAAGCATCTCTTTTTTGAGCCGCTTCATAATCTTTTTTTCGAGCCTCGAAATATAGGACTGCGAAATTCCCAGTAAATCCGCCACTTCCTTCTGCGTCATTTCCTCTCCCTGTTCATTGCTCAGTCCGAACCTTAAGTCGATTATCGTCTTTTCCCTTGCGCTTAATATTGTCATGGCATTTTTTAACAGTTCTTTATCTACCTCGTCCTCTAAATCCCGGTAAATAATATCCTCCTCCGTCCCTAAAATGTCAGACAAAAGCAGCTCGTTTCCATCCCAGTCCACATTTAAGGGTTCGTCAATCGATACCTCCATTTTCGTCTTTGCACTTCTTCTTAAATACATTAAGATCTCATTTTCAATGCACCTTGAGGCATAGGTGGCCAGTTTGATTTTTTTATCCAGTTTGAAGGTGTTAATTGCTTTTATTAAGCCGATGGTCCCGATAGAAATCAAATCCTCCACGCCTACGCCGGTATTGTCAAACTTTTTGGCTATGTACACTACCAGCCGCAGATTTCTCTCAATCAGGATGCTTTTCACCTCCGTGTCGTCTATCTCTCCCAGCTTTTCCAAAAGGGTTCTCTCCTCCTCCGGTTCTAAGGGCGGCGGCAGAATATCCGCTCCGCCGATATAGTGTATCTCCTTTTTTGGCATAAAAAACATACTCGCCACATTCTGCATCATGGTAAGCTTAAATTTATCATTATTTATTATATTCACTTTTCTATCCTCCAAATATGTTAGATGCATCCCCTGTGCAGCAATCCCTGATACGCTTTACCCTCAAAAAGGCTTTCCCTGCCTATGGCTACCGGCTGTCTTTTTAATACCCGGTGCGCGCCGCAGACGGTCACCTCCTCTAACAGCATGCAAAGCATTTTTCCCGATGGGTTTCCCACACTCTGAAATGCAATCTCATGAAAACAATCCCTCTTTTGTATCTTATCTGCCAGCAGGCTTTCATAATCCAACCGCCCGCTTTCCATATATTTCTCTATGATCTCTTTCTCCTTCCCTGTCAGACATGCGGCAATCGCCTGTTCGCTTAAGACAATGACCGGCTTTCCAAACAGAGAATCCCACAGCAGATTGCCTGTATCCAGATACACGTAAATTTCCGTCTGCCTGCCGCCATGCTGCAGGCAAATTTTAAAAATCTGCTCTCCGGTCTGCGCCAAAGAGCGCAGACTATAAATAATAACAAAAATGCAAGCACCGCTCCCCGTAAAATATAAAAGCCACCTGCAAAGAGTCAGGGTATCGGTATGCCCTATGTATTTCAAATAATTCATCACACTGCCGGTTAAAATCATGATTGTGGTGGAAAGGAACCATTGTTTCAAAAATCCTCCCTGTTTTCCTCCATAGGAAATAGCAACAGCTCCCATACTGATTCCGACATATGCGGCAATTCCTGTCATTCCCATAAATAAGCGGGGATACAGGACAAATAAAAGAAGCATACCGGCGCCAAAGGCAGCCCCGGCTAACACCCTCCATAGCACAATTTTCTGTTTCAACAGGACTCCTGTCACCCATAAAACAAAAAAGTCTGCCACGAAGTTAAGAACATATATAACATCGAGATAAATGGTTATCTGCAATATCTTCCTCCTGCTTCTTTAATCAGAAGTATATGCCAAAGCCCTTATCTAAAAAGGTCGAATCAGCGCGCTCTCTTTCGCAATATATCTCGAAAAATATGTGTTCCCTTCCGCATAACAGTCAGAAATAAAAAACATCCGGCAAATGTATCATCTGCCAGATGTCTCTTTACATATCAAATATTCTGTTCTATCTTCTCTTTAAGAATTCCGGTATCTTAATGCTTCCGTCCGCTTCCTGCCTTGGCGCCTGCGGTCTCGCTGTTGTCACCGGTGATGGCTGCGCCGTATTGTTATTCATAGCGCTTCCCTGTACTCCATTCAGGAAGGAAGGCTTCGCTGCCGGTTTAGGCTGCGGTGTGGCAATCGGCTGTCCGCTAAAGGTTGGCGCTGCCTGTCCTGCCGCAAATCCACTCTGTGTCATATCCGGAGTCTGCGCTGCAGGCTGCGGATTAAATGTCGGCGGCGGTGTCTGCGGAATCTGTGTTGCCGGAGCAGCCGCCTCCGGTACTCCGATTCCCGGCTGCGGTACGCCGATTCCTGTCTGCGGCATACCTGCCCCCGGTGTCTGAGTCATAGCCGGTTTGGCAAATGGAGACATAGCTTGTCCAAAGCTTCCATATGTATTCTTCTTTGCCGCACGCTCAATTCCCGTTGCAATAATGGTAATGCTTACCTCATCGCCAAGCGTCTCATTATCGACCGTACCAAAGATAATATTCACATCTTCCCCTGCAGCTTCTGTCAGATAGTTCACTGCATCATAGGCTTCTATCATTCCGATGTTACCGGCAAAGTTCACGATAATATCTGTTGCGCCGGAAACCGTGGTCTCTAAAAGCGGTGACTCCATTGCCTGCTTGATTGCCTCAACCGCCTTGTCCTCGCCGCTTCCCCGGCCGATACCGATATGAGCAATTCCCTTATCTCTCATAACGGACTGAATATCTGCAAAATCCAGATTGATGATACCTGGACTCTGAATCAGGTCTGTAACGCCCTGCACGCCCTGCTGAAGCACCTCGTCTGCCTTCTTCAAGGCATCCGGAATGGTTGTCCTCTTATCGCATATCTGCAAAAGCTTGTCATTGGGTACTACAATCAATGTATCTACATTGTCTTTTAACCGTTCGATTCCCGCAAGGGCATTATTCATACGGGGCTTGCCTTCAAATGAGAACGGCTTGGTCACAACACCCACGGTCAAAATTCCAAGGTTCTTGGCTATCTCCGCTACAACCGGAGCCGCTCCGGTACCGGTGCCGCCGCCCATGCCGCAGGTGACGAATACCATATCTGCATCCTTCACAAGCTCTGTAATCTCTTCTCTGTTCTCCTCAATCGCACCGGCTCCAATCTCCGGCTTTGCACCGGCTCCAAGACCTTTGGTCAGCTTTTCACCGATCTGAATCTTCGTCGGCGCCTTCGATGTGGCCAACACCTGTTTATCTGTATTAATGGCGATTAAATCCACCCCTGTGATATTCTCATCCACCATTCTGTTCACTGCATTGTTACCGGCTCCGCCCACACCGATTACCAAAATCTTTGCAGGCCCTTTGTCTTCAAAAGTTTTTATTTCAAGCAAGGCTCTTTCCTCCTTAATTAAATATTTTCTTCTCTTATGTAAACATATACATATATAATACTGTTTTTTTGCCAAATAATCAAGCTATATTTTGCGATTCAGGCTTTTTTTGTGATTTTTTCCACTTCTTACTCCCCCTCTTGTCCATTCACAGCAGAGGATTGTTGTAAATCCTCCCCTTCTGTTTTCTCCGAAGTATCCTGTTCGGATTCCTGCTTGTTCTTTGTTTCTTTTACATCTTTATCTAATTTAAAAGATGCTGTTCCGGAAGCCGTATCAAAGTCCTTCATGTCCAGCGTTCCCTTCTTTCCGGAAAGCCCTTCCAAAATCTGCCCCAAATCCACCAATTGTTCTTCCAGATTACTTCCATCACCCAGTTCAATCCGGATATCCTCACATCCTAAGACAATTTCATTATCCGAAGTAAACCGTACCGATTCAATCGGCAGTTCATATTTCTGAATCAACTGTGTCATTTTTAAAATTATGCGGAAGCGTTTCTCATCATCTATCGGCAGTTTTTCATACAATTCCATGACCTCAAAGGACATTCCCTCAATACAGGGCGAATCCTCCAGTTTCACGGGAGATATCTCTAATACATATCCGTCCTGGTCAAAATACACATACTCGTTCATATATTCCACACAGCCTGCCATGGCTTTTTCATACACGGTAATGCTTATTTTATGGGCAGTGATGTATTCTACCTCCAACTTTGCCACAAAAGGAATGTTCTCCACAGGTTTTATTTTGTTTTTCAACATTAAAAGCACTGTATTATCAATGTAACCATTCTCAAGAACAAAATCCTTAATCTGCTCCTTTGAGTAATGTTTATTGCCGGTCACTTCAATCTCATCAATCTTAAACCCGGTGAGCAGGATTAGAAAAAATATACATACTAAAAGCAGTATGCCGCCTGCCACAACCCCTTTTCTTTTTGGCTTAAATTGTATTACCTTTCCCTGTCCTTCATTCATAGCTTATCCTTATACATATGCAATCTCTGCGCCTACACACTGTAAATCCCTTACAATATCCTCATATCCCCGTTCAATGTACGAGATATTGGTTACCGTCGTATATCCCCTGCTGAACAATCCGGCCACCACTAAGGCCGCCCCCTGGCGCAAATCTGCAGCTTTCAACGTGTGTCCATAAAGCTCTGTATTTCCCTTTATCTCGGCCCTTTGCCCTTTTACCGTAATGTCAGCGCCCAGCTTTTCTAATTCCCTTACAATGCCAAACCTTTTTTCAAACACCCGTTCCGTCACGCTGCTGTCCTTTTTTGCCTTTGCCAACACTGCAACTAAAACCGGCTGTAAGTCCGTTGGGAACTCCGGATAGATTCCCGTCTCAAAATCTCCCCCGTCCACTTTGCCAAAGGACTGGACATGGAGACAGTTCTCCATTTTCACCACGCTGACGCCAATCTGGGACGCCACTTTAATAATGTTTTTCATATAATGTATATCATCAATCCCGGTAAGCGTAATGTCACTGGGAATGGCCGCCGCCATCAACAGATAAGTCCCCGCCACAATCCTGTCATATACATTGCAGTAATCACAGGAGGTCAGGACGTCCGTCCCTTTGATAATCAGCACATCCGTGCCAACGCCCTCAATCAGCGCCCCCATTGCCAACAGGTAATTGCAAAGCTCTACAATCTCCGGCTCCTTCGCCGCTCCCCTTAATATCGTTCTTCCTCTGGCGCCCACCGCCGCCATAATCAGATTCTCGGTAGCCCCCACACTGGGAAACCGAAGATGATATTCGCAGCCCTGAAGATGAAAGGTGGAGCAGTCAAGAATATCCCGGTGAAGCCGGATATCCACATTCATTTTCATAAAGCCCTCTAAATGAATATCCACAGGCCGCAACCCAATGGCACAGCCACCAGGCATTCCAATCCGGGCTTTTCCCCATCTTGCAAGAATCGGTCCCAACAGTAAAACGGAAGAACGCAGCTTTCCGGTTAAGGATAAGGGCAGCGGTTCATAGGCTGCTTCTCTCGTATCTATGGTAAGGGTGTTTCCCACCCTGTTTGTCTTTACATGAAGGCAGGCCAAAAGCTGGCACATAACCGCCACATCATCAATATCGGGACAGTTATAGATTACGGATACTCCGGAGCTTAACAGCGTTGCCGCCATAATGGGCAATACTGTATTTTTTGAACCCTGGATTTCTATATTTCCCTTTAACTTACTGACTTCTTTTACACTGATTGCTCTCAAGAAATCCACATCCAATCTCTGCCATATATACTATCATATGCTAAAGATTGGATTTTGTGATTAATATTCCTTTGGCATCCGAATCTGCCTTGCCACAGATAACACCAGCCCCAGTTCTGCCAACAGGCAGGCCAGCGCCGTACCTCCATAGCTGATAAAGGGCAGCGGTACTCCCGTCGGGGGAATGGAATTGGTAACCACCGCTATATTGATGATGACCTGCACCGCTATATGTGTCACAACCCCCACAACGATTAAGGCTCCATATAAATCCGGCGCGCTCATGGCAATCATCACACAGCGCCAGATTAAGATGACAAAGAGCGCAACCACGCAGATAGCGCCAAACAAACCCAGTTCTTCACAAATTACAGAAAAAATCATATCGTTATGGGATTCCGGAATAAATCCCAGCTTTTGTATGCTCTGACCCAATCCCTTTCCAAAAATCCCTCCGGAGCCAATCGCATACAACGCCTGGAGAGTCTGATAGCCCTTTTCATACTTTTCCGGATTCAGCCATATCTTAATCCTCTCTAACCGGTAGGAGGCAACCATCAGAAAAATCCCCATAAGCCCGACAACGCACAAGCCTATAACAAGGAACTGCTTTACCTTGGGACTGGTGACAAAGACAATCATCAGGGTAATGGCAGAACAGATAATTGCCGTACTTAAATTCTCTAAAGCAATCAGCGCAATCGCAATCATGGGCACAAAAACTACTTTCAGCATAATTTTAAAATCCCCAATCCTTGCCGACTTTACCGTAGCCATGTGGGCCGTAAACAGAATGATTCCGATTTTGGCAACTTCGGATGGCTGGAAACGGATCGATCCAATCTGCAGCCACCGGACTGCGCCGTTTTCCGACTTACCTATAATCAACACCAGAATCAGCAGAAAAATGACAGCAATCATAATCAGCACGGAAAACTTCCTCACCCAGTGATAATCCATTCTGGCAATAAGCAGCATGGCCGCAGTTCCCAGCACTGCAAAGATAGCCTGCCTTACCAGATAATAGGTGGCGCTTCCCATTTTCATCTCCGCTGTATAGGAACTGGTGCTGTACACCATAACCAGTCCGAAGATAACCAAAAACAGCACGACAAACAACAGGGTATAGTCATAAAAGCTGCTCTTAAAAAACATGGTAATCTTTTTTCTTCGTCTTCTTCTGTTGTGAGGGGTAGGCCTTCTTTCCGCCATATACTTATGCTCCTAACTTGTTCACATACTCTTTAAATAAATCTCCGCGCTGCTCGTAGCTTTCAAACATATCCCAGCTAGCACAGGCAGGGGACAACAAAACCGCCTCCCCGCTGTCTGCAATCTTAGCAGCTTCTGCAACTGCTTCCTCTAATGTCTTAACAAACAGCACATCCGTAAATCCGTGCTTTGCCGCCGTATCTGCAATCTCCTTCGCGGTTTCTCCCAAAAGAATTAATTTTTTTACCTTTCCGTCAAAGGCGTCAATCCATGCGTCAAAGGGAACCTTTTTATCCAGGCCTCCGCCAATTAACACCGTCTTCCGGCTCATGGCCTGAATCCCCTTTACCGCTGCGTCCGGATTAGTCGCTTTGGAATCGTTGTAATAGACCACGCCGTTTCTTTCCCTGACAAATTCAATCCGGTGCTCCACGCCCTTGAATTTCTTCACTACCTCTGTAATGATATCTAAAGGAATCCCCATATAATAGGCAACAGCAATTCCCGCCATGTAATTTTCCACATTGTGTCCTCCGGGCAGAATAAAATCTTTGGTGTCCGCCACCTTTATTTCCTTTCCGCTTTCCCGGATTACCACGGTATCTCCCGCTAAGCAAATTCCCTCGTTGAGACTATGTAACCGGCTGAAAAAGACGACCTTCGCCTGCACCCGTTTATCCTCTGCCATGGCTTTGGTAATCTCATCATCATAATTTAAAATCAGGTAATCCTCAGGACTCTGGTTTCTGCAGATATCCAGCTTAACGGACGCATAATTTTCCATAGTATAATGCCGGTTTAAATGATCCGGCGTCACGTTAAGAATTGCGCTGACATGAGGCTTAAAATCCACAATGGTCTCTAACTGAAAAGATGATACCTCCGCTACCGTATAGGAATCCGCATTCATCTGAAGGGCTGATTCCGTGTAGGGAATCCCGATATTTCCCACGGTAAAATGATTGGGGGTATACGCTGCAAAAATTTCACCCACCAAGGAGGTGGTGGTAGTCTTTCCGTTCGTTCCGGTTATGGCGGCTAAATGTCCGGCCCCCGCCTGGTAAGCCAGCTCAATCTCACTCAAAATGGGAACGCCTGCGTCCCGCACTGTATTAGCGATAGCAGAGTCCACCGGTATGCCGGGACTTATCACCATAAAATCAATGCCGGATAAAAAAGCTTCGTTCAAATTTCCAAGCACTATGCGAACCGGACTGCCCTCCGGAAATTTTTTTAACAACGCTTCTACATCCAAATCCTTTTTATCGTCATAAAATACAACCTCCGCTCCTTTTTCCAACAGAAGCTTCCCTGCATGAATACCGCTTTTTCCCGTACCTGCAATCAATACTTTTTTCTGAAAATCCATAATATCCTCCGTTCTTTCCCTTCCGCCTAAAGAGCTACCAGACCAAGAAGGCACAAGATTGCCGTAATAATGGCAAAGATAGCAACCACTTTTGTCTCCGGCCAGCCGGACAACTCAAAATGATGATGTATGGGCGCCATCTTAAAGACACGCTTGCCGGTCTTTTTGAAGTAAAGCACCTGTATGATTACCGACAACACCTCTACAAAGTAGATAAAGCCTACAATCACAATATATATCGGCATCCGCAGCATAACCGCCGTGGAGGCAATCAAACCGCCTAAAGCCAGAGAACCGGTATCCCCCATAAACACTTTGGCGGGATATACGTTAAATACCAAAAAGCCAAGCAGCGCTCCTACCGCCGCACAGGTAATGGGCTCTAATCCGGACCGGGTTCCAATGGCAACCACCGTAAAAAAGGTGGCAGTCAGAACGGTAATGGAGGACAGCAGACCGTCAAGTCCGTCTGTAAAATTCGTACCGTTGACCGTACCGATTACCGCAAAGAATAAAAACGGGTAAAACCAGAACCCTAAATCTAACATTTTCCCATCTGTAAACGGAATTAAAACAGACGTGCCCACATCGGTGTAGTTAGCCAGATAGTAGGCGAATATTGCCGTGATTACAAACTGCCCCACCATTTTCTGCCATGCCCGAAGCCCCATGGAGCGCTTCATAACGACCTTGATATAATCATCTAAAAATCCCACCAGACCAAATCCTAAGGTAACAAACAATACCGGCAAAATCACCGGATTGCTCTTCATATAAAACAGGGATGTCACAACAATGCTGCAGAGTATAATCAGTCCTCCCATGGTAGGGGTTCCCGACTTCTTTAAATGGGATTCCGGTCCGTCGTCCCTGACAAACTGCCCGAATTTCAGTTTCTTTAGAAAAGGTATCATCACCGGGCTTAATACCACGCTGATACCAAAGGCAATTAAAATTGGCGCCAATACCATAAAATCATATTCCATAATCTCTCCTACCCTTTTGTAATTCTTATTTTATTGCATATACTTTAGTAGTATAATTCTTTTTCCTTTTTTTATCAACCATAACCCCGTCTTTGCCGTCTTTTTACAAGCTTTTTGAAAATCATTCCACGGTGTCTTCAAAATCAACGGCCATGACCTCCTGTTCCCCTTCTTTATAATCTGCCTCAATGCCCAGATACGGTAAAATATTGGAAAACATTTCCGACATAACCGGCGCCGCTATGGTTCCGCCGTAATAAACTCCCACCGGCTCGTCAATCAGAATAATACCGATAATCTGGGGATTATCTGCCGGTGCAAAGCCCATAAAGGAAGAAATATATTTGCCGGTCCCTCTGGGAAGTTTTTCAGAGGTCGCCGTCTTGCCGCCTACCCGGTAGCCTGCCACCTGGCCCTTGCTGCCGGAGCCACCGGCAACCACAGCCTCTAAAAGCTCCTTCATGGTCTCGGAGGTTTCCTTCCGGATTGCATTTTCCTTTACCGTGTATTCAAAGGTTTTGGTTCTCTTTCCCGTTTCATCTGTCGCATACATTCCAAAATGGGGAGTCACCAGCGTACCGCCGTTTACCACGGCGCTGGCCGCCCGCAAAAGCTGAAGCGGCGTAATCTGGAAGGACTGGCCAAAACTCATTGTGGCAAGCTCCACCGCCTTCACATTTTCCTGCTTATGCATAATGGAGGACGCCTCTCCGGGAAGGTCTACCCCGGTTCGCTCAAACAAGCCTAACTTCGCATAGTTTTTATACATATTCGATACGCCGACTCTCGCACCCACATCCATAAACACCGGGTTGCAGGAATTCATAATTCCCTCCTTAAAGGTCTCTGTTCCATGGCCGCCCTTTTTGTGGCAGCGTATCCGCCGGTCCTCCACAATCCGAAACCCCGGACAGTGAAAGGTGTCGTCAAGCTTTACCACATTTTCCTCCAACGCGGCAGTGGCCGTTACCACCTTAAATGTAGAACCCGGCTCATAGGTGTCGTTGATGCAGAAATTACGCCACATATTATTCAGCGCATCCTGCCGCTCCTTCTCGGTCATTTCCTCCCAGGATTTTTCTTTTTCCTTTTCTGTTGTCTCTTCCGTATTCTCCTTTAATACGCTTTCTGTTTCCTCCTCTGCCTGTTTTGTATATAAATCTTCAACATGCACCAAAGTGTAGGGCTCATTTAAATTATATTCAGGCACATTGACCATGGCATAGATTTCTCCGTTTTGTGGATTCATCAATACCACGGATACCCGTTTTGCCTGCTTGGCCTTCAGCACCTTGGCAGCCGCCTGTTCGGCATACTTTTGAATGTTGACGTCTATCGAAGTATATAAATTATTGCCGGGAATCGGCTCTATCCTGCTTTCCGCTTCATTGGGAATCTCGATTCCGTAAGCGTCGGTCAGCGTTAAAATGCTGCCCGGCGTTCCGGAGAGCACCTCCTCGTACTCCACCTCCAAACCCACAATCCCCTGATTGTCGGAGCCGGTAAAGCCTAAAACCTTACTGGCTAAAGAATTATACGGGTAATACCGCTTGTAATCCTCATCTATCATAACGCCGTCTAAATGTAATTCCCGAAGTTTATCGGCAACCGCTTTATCCACATTGCTCTTAATCTTTTCCCGAATGGTATTAGCCTGTACCTTTTTCCGCACAGTCTCCTCCTCTAAGGATAAGATTTGGCACAAGGCTTCCACCACCTTGTCTTCATCAGTAATCTGGGAATGGATTACGGAAACCGAGCAGACCGGTTTGTTGCCTGCTAATTCCACGCCATTTCTGTCGTAGATTATTCCACGCTTCGCCTTAATACTCCGTTCCCGGTCGTGAAGCGCCTCCGCCTTTTGCAGATAATATTCTGATTTCGCCACCATCAAATAGGAAAGCCTTGCAATCAAGAGGGCAAACGCAAATATCATCAGCATTGCCATAACAAATATCTTTTTTCTGGTAAACGTTTTTATCATATCGGCATCCGGAATTTCTTTATATAAGCTTATTACAAATTTAAAAAGATATTCCTATCTGCTTTTTACCAGAAGCATACAAAAAAAACAAAAACCCAGGCATGACTCACTTCTCCCAAAGTAACCCATGCCTTTACAATCTAACAGAACCAGCCACCAGCGGTTCATTCTATATGTCTGTTATTGCGTCTCCGGCTGCCCTTCCGCCGCAGGTCCGGTCTGAGGTTCCGTCTGCGTTTCCGAAGAAGTCCCCGTCTGGGATTCTCCACCGCCTGTATCCTCCTGTGTATCTGCGCCTTCTGCAGTTCCGGTATTCTCTGTGGTCGCCTCTGTCTGATCCTCTCCGTTATCTCCTGTGTTTTCCGAAGTATTGTTTTCCAAATCCTGTGAAAGCTGTTCCTCCGGAATGGTTCCCTCATAGAGCGGCGTTGCGACCTGGTCCCCCACATTCGGATCTCCCGTGCTCTTTTCAGTCTCGGACTGATATATATTCATGTAAGGCAAAAGCTCTTCAAAAATACTGTGAGCAATAATGGTTCCCAGTCCTGAATTGGCCTGGTCCTCCACAGCCGGTTCATCCACCGTAACATACACCACAACCTGGGGATTTTCCACAGGTGCGAACCCGATAAAAGAAAGCAGATATTTTCCGTTTCCACGGGGTATCTTTTCGGCTGTACCGGTCTTTCCGCCAATCGTATATCCTTCCACCTTTGCCTTCTGAGCCGTACCGGCATCTACCACCTTAAACAAGGCATTTCTCATAAATTCCGAGGTTTCAGAGGAAATTGTCCTCCGCAAAACCGTAGGCTCTATGTTCGTGATAATTCCGCCATTGCTGTCCACAATCTGCTTTACCATATGGGGTTCGTAATAATTTCCGCCATTGATAACGGAACAAAATGCCGTTCCAATCTGCATCATGGTAACGGTAAGTCCCTGTCCAAAAGAGCATGTAGCAAGCTCCACAGGATTTAGCCGGCTTTCATCATAGACAATACCGGCGGCCTCGCCAATCAGGTCTACATGTGTTGTCTTGCCGAAACCAAAGACATCCTGATAAGTGGCAAAGTTCTTTCTTCCTTCCTTTTCAGCAATCTGCATCAAGGCTACATTGCAGGACTGCATCAAGGCCTGTTCAACGCTCACCTGTCCATGTCCCTCATGGTTATGGCACTTAATCTCCGCATCTTCCACCTTTAAACTTCCGCCGCAAAAAAAGCTTTCGTCACCCTTTAAGGCGCTTTCTTCGATTGCGCCTGCAATGGTAAAGGTTTTGTAGGTAGAACCCGGTTCAAAGCCGTCGGATATAATAAAATTTCTCCACGCCTTGTTCAGACACTCCAACCGTTCTTCTTCGGACAGGGCTTTGATTTGCTGCTCTACATCCCCATCTTCAGACTGAAACTGATAGGCTATGGCGCTGTCTTCATAGGGCTCATTCAAATCAAATTTATTGGAATTGGCCATAGCCAGCACTTCACCGGAATTGGGTTCCATAACTAATACCGACACATTCTTTGCGCCGGTTTCCTTCATAAATGCGTCAATCTTTTTCTCTACAATGGTCTGAGCGTTGGCGTCAATGGTAGAAACCACATTATAACCGTTTACCGGCTCCTTTGTGGTTCGCTCTAAGCTCATATCCTCTGTCAGATACCCATAGGTTCTTCCATTGATCCCGTTTAATTCATCACTGTAATAGCCTTCAATTCCACCTTGCCCTACATTACCGCTGACGGTAAAACCCAAAGCATGACAGGCAAGGGAGCCATATGGATAAAATCTCTCGTATTCATCTTCAAACCAGATGCCTTTTACCTTTTTGGCCTCCTTTGCATCCGAAGCCATAAAATCATTAAAGGGTTTAATCTGGTCATACGTTAGTTTCTTCAACATCTTTTTGTAAAGAGACTGGGAATCCTTTAACGCTTTATCAATATCCCCCTGGGAAAGCTGAAAATATTTTTTTAAAGCCGCCACGGTAGCCTCTTCCACTTCTTCGCTTTGCAGTACGTTTTTAGGCTCCATAATCAGATTATAGACCTTTTCGCTGGTGGCAAGCTGGGTGCCGTTTCTGTCTAATATATCGCCTCGCCGGTACGGAATCTCAATACTGTCATACCTCTGCTGCGCCAGCACTGTCTTTTCATACCGCTTTCCGTCTTTCACATTGATATATACCAGTCTGGCTATCAAACCGGCAAAAAGAAGTATAAATATAATCAGGACAGCAACCAGCTTCACCTGCATTCTCTCAAGAAACCTTTTCCTCTTCTTCGCCATAATACCACCTAATCTTATTTAGCGGGAATATCCTTAAACTGCTTTACATAGTCCGGATTACTGGCCTCATAGGACACAATCTGTCCGGTCTTTGGATAAACCATTCCCAGTTCATTTACAGCAACCTCATATATTTTAGGAAGATCAACTGAACTTTCCAACCGTTTGCTTGTCTCATCATTGGTGTCTGTCAGTTCATTTAAATTACTCTCCAATGTGGCAATCTGCTGTCTCTGCTCCGTAATATCCGCCTGTATGGTAAGCATATTAATACAGGACACAAATAAAAATACTGTTGCCACAGTAAGCGCCATAGTATATCCTAAACCAAATGCCTTTGCACGATTTCTGTTTTTATTGATTCTCTCATTTACCTGTCGCTCTTTTTTGCGCTGCCGTTCTGGCCTTTCAATCCGCTCAGGTACCGTATTCAGCTTCCTTGCTGCATTACCTTCGATGTAATACCCTCTGTTATCATATCTTGGATTCAATGTCTTCATTCCCCTCTTCTAAATACGTTTTATCATTGGGATATCGCGTATTTATTCTTCTTGTTGTATTTTTCTATACCAGTACCAATCAGGCTTTTTCAAAGATCCGAAGCTTTGCGCTTTTGCTGCGCTTATTATCTTCTAACTCCTGTTCCGACGGCAATATGGGTTTTTTTGTTATCACTTTCCCCTTTGAAACCTTGCCGCAGACGCATTTAGGAAAGTCGGGAGGGCATGTACAAGGATTCTCGTTGGTTCTAAAAATCCTCTTTACTATCCGATCTTCTAATGAGTGGAACGTAATGATGCATATTCGGCCCCTTGGATTTAACAGGTCTATCATTTGGTCGATGGATTGTTCAAGAATGGTCAGCTCCTGATTTAATTCAATCCTGACAGCCTGAAATGTTCTTTTGGAAGGGTGCCCTCCTGCAGACCTAGCTCTAATTGGTATAGCAGCCTTTATGATGTCATTGAGTTCTCCTGTGGTCTCAATGACTTTGTTCTTCCTTGCCTCACATATATGTCTGGCAATATTTTTAGCGAACCGTTCTTCGCCGTAATCACGAATCACCCGGTAAAGCTCCGCTTCAGGGTATTCGTTAATTATATCTTTAGCAGTTTTCTCCTGCCTTTGATCCATTCTCATATCTAAGGGTGCATCCACCCTATATGTAAATCCTCTCTCCGGTGTATCCAACTGATAGGAGGATACCCCCAGGTCCAGAACGATTCCATCAACACCGCTGATGCCAAGTTCCTTAAGAACCTGAGGGATTTTTTGATAATTGTCTCTGATAATGTCAATCTGTATATGATCTTGATATGGTAATAGACGGATGCCTGCCGCCTCAATGGCGGCTGCATCCTGGTCTATTCCTATGAACCTGCCTTTACCAGACAAGCGCTCGCACACATAAAATGCATGTCCTCCACCGCCTAAGGTGCCATCCACATAAGTACCATCCTCCTTAATATGGAGTCCTTCTATCGTCTCCTTTAAAAGCACTGACTTATGTGAAAATTCCACGCTTATCCTCCCTCATCATCCGGTGAAAAACATCATCAGATGATAATTCCTAATTCTTCGATGCCTTTGGCAATCTCGTTGAAATCAATGTCATCCACATTGTTCTGTGAATCCCATGTTTCTTTGCTCCAGATTTCCGCATGATCGCCAACGCCGACAATCGTTACATCCTTTGTAATTCCTGCAAAGCTTCTCAGACTCGCGGGAAGCAGGATTCTTCCCTGATTGTCCACTTCACAGTCCGCTGCGCTTCCCAGAAAAAAACGCTTAAATGCCCTGGTCTTCTCATTGGTAGTGGGAAGCTGTCTTAACTTGCCCTCAAAAATCTCCCATTCATTATTGGGATAAGCATGAAGGCAATGATCCATTCCCTTGGTTACCACGAAGGTCATGCCTAGCTGCTCTCTCAGCTTAGAGGGGATAATCATTCTGCCCTTGGCATCTACGGAATGATTGTATTCACCTTTTAATCCCTTGGACATCTCCCTCACCTTCCCTTCGTCTGTAAGTATGGGTACGGCTTTGGCAAATCCACCACAATTTACCACTGTCTACCACAATTCACCACTTACAACCACTATTGTACCCCATAAGGTTACATAATGCAACAAAAGATTTGCCCATATTCCATTGTAAATCTAGCTAAATTTTTCTTTTTGTCTTTGTGCACATTGCACAATTTCTCCGTCATTTTTTCATCAATTTTATCACAAAATCCACAACATATTGTGTCTCATTATATTTTCTCACAATATATATTGTGTTTTCTTTCATTTTTACGCATAGGGGATATTTTTCTCTGCCCGGCGGCAGAAGAACCTGTGGAGAAAAGTGGGAAACTCCCCCACTTTTTCTTCATTTATGATACAATATACAAACGAAAGGAGCTATTATGTATTATGAACACTTTTTTAGACGTTACCGCAACCCTGCAGCCCGTCGTCACCCAGATGTCCTACAATGCACCGTCAAAATCCATTGGCGGCGGAGTACTTGAACCCTGGCAGGTCATTCTCGGCATTGCGGGAGTGATCGTTATCTGCACTCTCTTTATCCTTTTCATGTATGGGATCATCGGTTTTTTCGTGCGAAAAAATGAAGTAATGTATGGAAAGAATGCCCCGGAAGTCCAAAAAAGCCTTACAAAGACGCAGCATTTCATTCTTGCCGCCAGTTCGCCGACCATTGGAAACAATTATAAATGTGTCATCGATATCTGGAATACCCGACAATCGGAAGCCGGAAGACAGCGCGCTGTCACACTGTATGAATGGGGCTGGGGAAAGCTTACCCTTGAAAACGCAAGAAAATATGCCGAGGACTGCATAACGTCCGGTTATAACCGCAAATACAAAGAATACTGCAATGCCACATCCTCTGAAAGCTTAAAGATATTAAAGGCATCATGGGGATTTACAAATTTTCAGATGAAACTGTTAGAAGAAATGAAACAAAAATATCCGAAACAGGGAATGCTTGGCTGGGATCTCGTGCGCGTCCTCTCCATTGTCGGAGGCGCATATATGGGCGGCTGCATGGAATACGAGGAGGCTTCTGAAATTGCACTGAAGGCCTGCCGGCTTTTACAGGAAAATTTCTCCTCCTGGGACGACATGGTCGGAAGTTACACACTCGGCTACCAGCTCTGGCGGGGCAAAAGAAGGACGGACCGCCTGAAATATTACAAAAAGCTAAGAAAAAGCTGGATCTATAATATCGCATGGGACACTCCGCTGAAAGAGACGGAGCTGTAAACTGAGCCATTCTACATATCAAAACCGGGGCTGTCGCACTAATCTCATTCGTTTGATATGCTCCCTTCTAGGTAGACAAGTGAAATAATAAAAACTTGTTACTTAGAAGGGAGCATATATTATGTCCA
>CANREG010000028.1 GCA_947629565.1 uncultured Lachnospiraceae bacterium | reverse complement strand
GCAGTAATCATAGCCTTTTTGTCAATGTAGCTACTTCTTTCATTCAGAAGGGAGGCGCACTGGTTATAGACTTCAATCTCCCAGTTAATTCCACTGATGACTTCATTGATAAATGTGCTGGTATCCTCTAAGCCTTCTCCCCGCAGTTCCTCTATGAGCATCTGCAGCGCCGGTATCAGATTATCGCTGTATGCAATCAATTCCCCAAGCACATCCCGCTGGAGCTGTTCTCGTTCCTCCATTTGCCCTTTCCTCCTTTCCGATCCTTTTTGATTATATATGATGATACCCTATATTTTTATTTCTAATACGGCTATTCCTCGCCCGTCACTTCGACCTGGCACATTTTCATCGTCTCCAACGCCGCCTTATGGGTTGCCGGTGTCACTCCGGCGCAACAGCCGGCGTCAACGCTAACCTTAATCTCCGGATAGGCGGCCTTGATAATCAGGGCGTTGGACACAACGCAAATATCCGTGCAAAGCCCCACCAGCTCCACCTCTTCTAAATGCATATTCTTCCAGTCCAGCCAGCCAAACGCAGGCTTATCAATATACCGGGCGCCGGGAACTTCCAAGCCGTCCACAATCTGCCATCCCTTTGTGCCCTGAATACAGTGTTCCACAGGAAGATGCTTTCCCTCGTTGGTATTTAGGTAATCTTTTGTATGGGTATCCCTGGTGAAAATAATCTCGTCGCCCTCTGCCTGACAGGCTTTGATTTTTTCCCGTACCTTGTCCACTATCTGCTGCGCTTCCGGGGTTCCAAGGGAACCATCCACAAAGTCATTCTGCATATCTACCACAATCAATGTTTTCTTCATTCCGACACCTCGCCCGTTTTGTACCGGCCCGCTTATTCGTTCTTAGCGACGCCCAGCTCTACCTTTTCTCCGTTAATGCTCCAGTTCTTAGTATAACCTTTTACCTCGCCATACTCTACAGCCGTCGCCAGCACATCGCCAAAAATGGCCTCCTCGTTGCGCTTCATAATCTCCATAACCTTATCGTTATCGGCCACAGAAATGGTAATCTTATCCATGACCTCAAATCCAGCTTCCTTCCGCATGGTCTGTACCTTGGAAATAATCTCTCTGACAAAGCCTTCCTCTAACAGTTCCTCGGTCAGATTCGTGTCTAACACCACAGTAACCACTGCGTCCGCTTCGGTCACATACCCTTCCGTCTTTGCAGTCTCAATCAGCAGATCCTCTTCCTTCAGGGAAACCTGTACCCCGCCGGCCTCAAAATTCAGCGCGCCCTCTGTCTTTAACGTATTCATGGCGGCGCTGCCGTCCACATTGGCAAGATACTCCCGAATCGCATTTAACTGCTTGCCGTATTTCGGCCCCACTGTCTTTAACTGGGGCTTAAAGCTGTAGGAGCTAAATTCAGACACATCTTCCTTGAAGGTAACTGCCTTTACATTTAACTCATCCTCGATAATCTCTTTATAGAAGTCAGACAACTCTTTCTCTGCCTTTACATACATATTGCCAATCGGCTGGCGATTCTTGATGTTGGCGCTGTTCCGCGCTGCCCGGCCTAATACCACAATCTTTAACACTTCGTCCATGGCAGTCTCTAACTCCCGATCCACTAACTTATCATCGCAGACAGGGAAATCGCATAAATGAATACTCTTAGGCGCCGTCTTATCCACGCTCATCACCAGATTCTGGTAAATATCCTCCGTCATAAACGGAATCATGGGCGCGGCCACCTTGCAGATTGTTACCAGGGCTGTGTAAAGCGTCATATACGCATTAATCTTATCCTGCTCCATTCCCTTTGCCCAGAACCGCTCTCTGGAGCGTCTTACATACCAGTTGCTCATATCGTCCACAAATTCACTCATGGCTCTTGCCGCTTCCGGAATCCGGTAATTGCCCAGATTGTCGTCCACATCCTTTACCACAGTATTGAGCTTGGATAACAGCCACTTGTCCATAACGGAAAGCTTGTCATATTCCAGACTGTATTTTGTCGGATCAAAGGCGTCGATGTTGGCATACAGCACATAAAAGGCATAGGTGTTCCAGAGCGTACCCATAAATTTACGCTGTCCTTCCGTCACCGCGTCCTCATGGAACCGGTTGGGAAGCCACGGTGCGGAATTGGTGTAGAAATACCACCGGATAGCGTCAGCGCCGTATTTATTGAGCGCTTCCATCGGGTCTACCGCATTCCCCTTACTCTTGCTCATCTTCTGGCCGTCCTTATCCTGTACATGACCTAAGACGATAACATTCTTGTAAGGCGCCTCGTTAAATATCAGGGTAGAAATCGCCATCAGGGAATAAAACCACCCTCTGGTCTGATCCACTGCTTCAGAGATAAAATCCGCCGGGAAATTCTCTTTGAAAATGTCCTCATTCTCAAACGGATAATGCCACTGGGCAAACGGCATAGCGCCGGAATCAAACCAGCAGTCAATTACCTCCGGCACCCTGTGCATCTCCTTGCCGCAGTCCGGACAGGCAATCGTCACATCATCAATATATGGTCTGTGCAGCTCAATGTCCTCCGGACAGTTGCCGCTCATTTCCTTAAGTTCTGCAATGGAGCCAATCGCGTGGCGCTTGCCGCACTCGCACTCCCAGATATTTAACGGAGTTCCCCAGTAACGGTTTCTGGAAATTCCCCAGTCCTGTACATTTTTCAGCCAGTCACCAAAACGGCCCTTTCCAATGGATTCCGGAATCCAGTTTACCTTATTGTTATTTGCAATCAAATCCTCCCGGACAGCGGTCATTTTAATAAACCAGGTGTCTCTTGCATAATAGATCAACGGGGTATCGCATCTCCAGCAGAACGGATAATCATGCTCAAACTTCGGCGCGTCAAACAATAACCCCCGGTTGTCCAAATCTACCAGCACCTTCGGATCCGCATCTTTTACAAACAGTCCGGCAAACGGCGTCTCCTCCGTCATATTGCCCTTGCCGTCTACAAACTGGGCAAAGGGCAGGTCATAGTTCCGGCCCACGTTAGCGTCATCCTCACCAAAGGCGGGAGCGATATGCACAATGCCGGTACCGTCTGACATAGTGACATAGGAATCGCAGGTGATATAATGTCCCTTTTTATTCTGCCGGGCGGCAGCATCAGCGGCACAGTCATACAAAGGCTCGTACTCCTTATGCTCTAAATCCGTGCCTATATATGTCTCTAACACTTCATAGGCGGCAACGCCCTTTTCTTCATCGGCCAGCTTGCCAAGCACACTGTCCAAAAGAGCCTCAGCCATATAATAGGTATAGCCGTCAGCCGCTTTTACCTTGCAGTATCTCTCGTCCGGATTGACGCAGAGCGCCACATTAGAAGGCAAAGTCCACGGCGTGGTTGTCCATGCCAGAAAATATGCGTCCTCTCCTACTACCTTAAAGCGGACAACTGCGGAGCGCTCCTTCACCAGCTTATAGCCCTGCGCCACCTCATGGCTGGAAAGCGGGGTTCCGCAGCGTGGGCAGTAGGGCACAATCTTAAAACCCTTATAAAGCAGTCCCTTGTCCCAGATTTTCTTCAAGGCCCACCATTCAGACTCGATAAAATCATTGTGATAGGTTACATACGGATCATCCATATCCGCCCAGAAACCAACCTTGCCGGAAAACTCCTCCCACATGCCTTTATATTTCCAGACAGATTCCTTACATTTTGTGATAAACGGGTCTAAGCCATATTCCTCAATCTGCTCCTTGCCGTCAATGCCTAAGAGCTTCTCCACCTCCAGCTCCACAGGCAGGCCATGGGTATCCCAGCCTGCTTTACGGATAATCTTATGTCCTTTCATGGTCTGGTATCTGGGAATCATATCCTTGATAACGCGGGTCAGCACATGGCCGATATGGGGCTTTCCATTCGCAGTAGGAGGCCCGTCATAAAAGGTATAGACCGGCATTCCCTCCTTCTCTTTGACAGACTGCTCAAAAATCTTATTCTCTTTCCAGAAATCTAAGGTCTTCTGCTCTCTTTCCACAAAATTCAAATTTGTCGATACTTTCTCGTACATGTCGTTCTTCCTTTCCTGCTCATTTTTTCAAGGATTTTAAAAGATAAAGCCCTTTTCTCCTGTATCAGGACGAAAAAGGGCTTGTATTCGCTATACCACCTAATACACTGTGCTCCTCACAACTATGTTTTTTATAGCATTTCTGCATATTTTTGTCAATAGTAAATGGCAGCGGATTAGCGGGGTTCGCTGTCGTTATCACGCATGGCTTCCCTGATGCGGTCAAACTGCCCTGTGACATAGCCGTAATGATCCGCATCGTGGGGAAGACTGCAATTCGTGCAATCCTTAATTCCGTTTTCGCGAAAAACCGGATTGCCGCCGCACTCCCCGCCTAATACATACAGGGGGCAATAGCAGAACAGGCAGTTAAACGCATCCTCCGCCACGCCCTCATGGCAGGGAAAATATTCACATTCCCGATTTTGGAAAAACGCATAATGTTTTCCCTTCCAGCGGGGTTCCTTCATTTATATCCTCTCCTTAAAATGAATCTCAAAATCAACCTTCCTTAGTATACCACATGCCTTCCCATTCTTCAAACGAGTACAAACTGTCGATTCCTGTTGAAAATTCCGTAATTTTGTTTTACTATATCTATCGGAAATTCATTCAGGAAGGAGTATTCACAAATGAAAAAATTTTTAGAGGAATTTAAAGCATTTGCCTTAAAGGGTAATGTTATGGACATGGCAATCGGCGTGATTATCGGCGGCGCCTTTTCCGGCATCGTCACCTCGCTGACAGACAATTTTATCAACCCCATTTTGCAGTTCATCACTGCCGGAGCCAGATATTCATTGCAGGACGTCGGCCACTTTGCCTCAAACTTTTTAAGCTCTGTAGTCAACTTTATCATTATGGCGTTTATCCTGTTCTGTATTATCAAAGCAGTCAACAAGGCAATGGATTTTGGGAAGCCAAAGACAGAAACTGCCCCAACTACCAAAATCTGCCCTTTTTGTAAAAGCGAAATTCCGATTGATGCAGTAAAATGTGCGCACTGTACTTCCGACCAACCGGAATAAACGCTCCGGATTATTTTATTTAACAAAAAACAGGTACAGAAAATCAATTTGATTATCTGTACCTGTTTTTGTTTGACTCAAGTTGGCAGCTACTGCTTACATATACTTAACCGTGTTAATCTTAACACCAGGGCCCATTGTAGAAGTAAGCGTTACACTTCTCAAATACTGTCCCTTTGCAGCGGCTGGCTTAACCTTGATAATCTCATCTATTAACGCTTGGAAGTTGTCTGCTAACTGCTCCTCTGAGAAAGAAGCCTTTCCAACTGGCACGTGAATGATGTTGTTCTTGTCAAGCCTGTATTCAATCTTACCGGCTTTGATATCCGTGATTGCCTTGGTAACATCCGGCGTTACCGTACCGGCCTTGGGATTAGGCATCAGGCCTTTCGGTCCTAACAGACGAGCCAGACGGCCTACAACACCCATCATATCCGGAGTTGCAACGACAACGTCAAAATCCATCCAGCCATCGTTCTGAATCTTTGGAATCAATTCCTCACCGCCCACATAATCAGCGCCTGCGGCAGTTGCCTCATCAATCTTGTCTCCCTTGGCAAACACTAAAACCTTAACTGTCTTACCGGTTCCATGAGGAAGCACTACTGCGCCACGAATCTGCTGGTCTGCATGACGGCCATCCAATCCCATTCTTAAATGAGCTTCTACAGTCTCATCAAACTTTGCGCTGGCTGCCTTCTTAACAATGGCAACCGCATCCTGAATATCATATACCTGATTCTTGTCTACAAGCTTTGCAGCTTCAACATATCTTTTCCCTTTTTTCATCTTTACTAACCTCCTGTGGTATTATCGGGAGCGACCCTCCCACCTGTTATATCGCGACTAAGCGCTCTGCTTTTTATCAGTCTTCTACTACGATTCCCATGGAACGGGCTGTTCCGGAAATCATACTGATTGCTGCCTCAAGGCTGCCCGCATTTAAATCCGGCATCTTAAGCTCTGCGATTTTCTGAACCTCAGCTTTTGAGATGGTAGCAACCTTTGTCTTATTCGGAACGGCAGATGCCTTATTAATCTTGCATGCCTTCTTTAATAAGACTGCAGCCGGCGGAGTCTTTGTTACAAAACTGAAACTTCTGTCCGCATATACCGTGATAACAACCGGGATAATCATTCCATCCTGGTCTGCTGTCTTTGCATTAAACTGCTTTGTAAATTCCACAATATTCACACCATGCTGACCTAAAGCCGGACCAACCGGTGGTGCAGGAGTTGCCTTACCTGCCGGAATCTGTAATTTAATATAACCTTCTACTTTCTTAGCCATAATGTATTTCCTCCTAATTCATGTGGTCAATCGGGATTACCCTCCCACTATTCATAACTGCTTTCTTTAGAAAACAATTTCTCTGGCTGTCAGCCAATCTTCATTACATCCATAAAACTGATCTCTACTGATGTAGCGCGGCCAAAGATATCTACCTCAATCGTGACTGCCTGCTTACCGGCATTGATATCCGTAATCGTTCCAACGGTGCCTTCCCATGCGCCAGCCACAACCTTAACCGTATCGCCAACCTCAACATCGATTTCCATCTCCGGAACCCGAATACCCAGATTCTTCATCTCTGATTCCGTAAGAGGCACCGGCTTAGATCCGGGACCAACGAATCCGGTTACGCCTCTGGTATTGCGAACGACATACCATGTGGCGTCATTCATAATCATATTGATTAATACATAACCCGGAAACATTTTCTTAGCGACCTGTTTCTTCACGCCGTTTTTCAGTTCCACTACGTCCTGCAGGGGAACCATCACCTCAAATATCTGGTCCTGCAGCTTTCGGTTCTCGATTGTCTTTTCAATATCTGCCTTCACCTTATTCTCATACCCGGAATAAGTGTGCGCCACATACCATCTTGCTTCGCTGTTATTTTCTGCCTCTGCCATATTATCACCCGCCTTATCCAATGATAAATGTCATGCCGACCTGCATAACCCAATCAACGGCTGCGATAATACATCCGATAATAATGGCTGCCAGTATAACTGCGACAGACTGCTTGCCAAGAAGTTTCTTATCCGGCCAAACAATTTTACGGAATTCACCCTTAAGCTCAGTGAAAAAGCTTCTCTTAAAAGATGTGTCATTCTCATTTGCCATCTCAAATCACCTCCGTAAAATTATTTGGTCTCTTTGTGTAAGGTATGAGCCTTACAAAACGGACAATACTTCTTCAGTTCCATTCGCTCAGTATGGACTCTCTTGTCCTTGGTCAGATTGTAATTACGCTGTTTACAATCCGTACATGCCAATGTAATCTTAACTCGCACAACTTCCACCTCCATCTTAAATTGTAACGGCTCTTTTTTGACTGCAAAACCCAAGCGTTATATAAAATTTTGCACACAAAAAAAAAGCCCCGACTAGCGTCGCACACACTACAATAACAGAAACGCCATAAAAAGTCAAGAAAAAACTGAAAGGACGGACCAATTTATTGCAACCGGTCCATCCTCTTGTCTTTTCCTATATAAAACAGGCTTCCTTTCATCACATCATCTTATCAATCATGGCGAGAACTTCTTTGCCCATCTCCTCTGAAAGCTGTCTGGCATTGTCTAAGGAAGTACCCTTCACGCCATAGTAGAATTTTACCTTCGGCTCCGTTCCGGAAGGTCTCACGCAAAGCCATGCATCCTCACTCAAATCGTAATAAAGCACATTGGAGCTTGGCAGGCCGGTGGAAGTAACCTCTCCTGTTGCCAGATTCTTAACTGTGTCCGCCTTATAGTCCCTTGCTGACAGCACATCATATCTGCCGATTTTGGCGGGAGTATTTTCCCGAAGGGTATTCATAATCTCCTGAATCTTAGCAAGTCCCTCAAGTCCCTTTAAGGACACAGACTGAATTGCATCAATGCAATAACCGTACTTGTCATACATATCCACCATGGCGTCCCACAAAGTCTTGCCCTGGCTCTTATAATAAGCAGCCGCCTCGCAAAGCGCCATCGTTGCCACGATAGCATCCTTATCCCTTGCATGGGTTCCAATCAGGCAGCCATAGCTTTCCTCAAAGCCAAAGAGGTAAGTTCCCTCTCCGCTCGTCTCGAATTTCAAAATCTGCTGTCCGATATATTTAAATCCTGTCAGCACTTCAATCAACCGGATATGATAAGCCTTCGCAATCTCGTCTGCCAGATTAGAGGTTACAATCGTCTTAATCAAAGCTCCGTCCTCCGGAAGAGAACCGTTAATCGCTTTCTTCTGGCTAATCTCGTATTCCGCTAAAAGGCAGCCGGACATATTGCCGGTTAAGGTAATATATTCCCCGGTCTTCGTATCCTTGACATACACGCCCAGCCGGTCTGCGTCCGGGTCGGTAGCCAAAACCAGGTCTGCATCCTTTTCCTTCGCCAGCTTTAAGGCCAGTTCAAATGCCTCTGCCGCCTCAGGGTTCGGATAGCTGACAGTTGGGAATTCACCGTCCGGCAGCTCCTGCTCCGGAACTACATATACATTCTCAAAGCCAATCTCTTTTAACACTCTCCTTGCCGGAATATTGCCGGTTCCGTGAAGAGGCGTATACACAATCTTAATATCCTTGCCATATTGATCAATACAATCCTGATGAAGTACAAGCTTCTTTAACTCTGCAATGTAGGCGTCGTCTACCTCTGCGCCGATAGTCACATATAATCCGGCCTTCTCTGCCTCCGCCTTGTCCATGGTCTTGCAGACAGACAAATCCGTAATCGCCTTAACCTCCGCCATAATTCCCGTATCGTGAGGGGGCGTAATCTGCGCGCCGTCCTCCCAGTACACTTTATATCCGTTATATTCCGGCGGATTGTGGCTGGCAGTTACATTGATGCCTGCGATACAGCCCAGATGGCGCACTGCAAAAGAGAGCTCCGGCGTAGGCCGCAAAGACTCAAAACGATACGCTTTAATGCCGTTGGCCGCCAGGCAAAGAGCCGCTTCCTCTGAAAATTCCGGCGACATTCTCCGGGAATCGTAGGCAATCGCTACGCCTTTACTCTCGCCGCCCTGTTTCTTAATATAATTGGCAAGTCCCTGGGTAGCACGGCGTACCACATAGATATTCATACGGTTGATTCCGGCGCCGATAATGCCTCTCAACCCCGCTGTACCAAACTCCAAATCTGCAAAAAATCTTTCCTTAATCTCATTGTCGTTGTCGGCAATGGCCGCAAGCTCCTTCTTCGTATCCTCGTCAAAATAGGGATTGCTCAGCCACTCCTCGTAAATCTGTTTGTACTCCATACTACACCTCCATGTTACCATTTTTTCATTATACCATCTTTTCTGTTAAGCCGTGCATCTCGACTGTCGTCTTGATGGAAATACCCAAGCAGGCTGGAAATTAAATCCAGCTCATCATAGGTAAGGGTTTCATCTTTGCCGTCATCTGAAAAAGTAACCGTATAGCTCTTAGACAGATATCCGGTCTGACTAAGTGTAATTATATGACTTCCTGTCACTTTTGTAAAGGACATTGGAGCAATTCCGAGATACTCGCCATCGAAATAAACGCTTGCCCCAATCGGTCCCGACACAGTTACTTTGTTAGCGGTTTGGGTTCCGGTCACACTGTTTACATCCTTGACGCCGTCCTGTTCTTCCGTCGACGTCTCCGACGATTGCTCCGTACTGCTTTGTTCCGTATTTGCAGCCTCCGTTGTCTGGGCTGTGGTTCCGTTTTCCGTGGTGGCCGCCTGGGTGGTCTTTGTCTTGCTGTCGGAATCGGAGGTTTCGTCCGTCTTCTTTAGCTTGTACTCCATCACCTTGTATGCAAAATTTACATTCAGCGTGCCGCTATAGGTTTCGTAATCCTCCGCCACAATATAAATCTTATGTTTGCCGTAGACAAGCTCCACCGCCCCTTCCATATTTACACGCCTGCCGTCAATATAAACCTGCGCGTCCGACGGCGTCAGTTTAAACAGCACAGAACCCACCTGTTTGGGCTCGATGACAAGGTCTGCAAGAGAAATGTCTACCTCCTGATTCTTGATAACCTCTATCTTTTTGGTTCCCACATCATCGCCCTTGGCAATCCTTAAGGTATATTCTCCCTCCCGCACCGTCAGAAGCATATCCTCCGTTACTGGAACAATCACATCATAACCAATCTCCACCATGCCTCCTAAATAAGAGGCGTAATCCGAAAGCCGCACATAGCCATGTCCCAATTCCACAAACACGGAGCACACCTCATCATTATATAGCCAGAGGGTAAGCTGGTCTTCCGAACAGATTTCATCGAGGCCAATCTCTTTGTTATCCGAAAAGGCAGCCGCATTTTCGGCAATGCGGTAATTCTTTCCGTCTAAACGCAGCGTCCGGGTAAGATAATCAATCTCTGCTCCGGAAACCTCCTTGAATACCTGGATATTTTCATTGCTGCTGATGTAGAGGGAAAGCAGCTTGTTCCGGTTCTCATCATAGACCGCATCCACCACGCTGCCTAACCCCACCTGCGACATGGACAGGATATCTCCATACTTGTCCCGCACATCTACGCCGCCGGTGTATTCCAATGTGATTTCCGACGCATGGTTCACCGCCTTTAAGCTGATTTTTCCATTTACTTCGTCTAAGTTGCTGACAACGGCAAACAGGGATACCTCCTTTGCCGGCTCTACCTCCTCGTCATAGGAGGGAATCGTGACCTCATCACCGCAGCCGGTCAAAAAAATCCCTGCCATAATCAGCAGCAGCACTGCACAGATATATTGTATGCGAACGGATTTACAAAAATGATTGCTCTGCATGGCTGTCCGTTGCCCTCCTTTTGTATCTGATTTGCGCAAATTTCCTTAACGCTTTTAATATAGGAATTGTAGCATAAAGATATAAAACAAGTCAAATCCCCGCCGATTCGCTCCGGCAGGGATTTACCCATGTCACCCTATATACTTTTCCTTATACGCCGCTAACATTTCGCGCTTTTCCGCCTCCTGTAAAATCACCGTCTCTAGCTTCTCTAAATACTTAGGCGAGAGAAACGCCTTATTGGTGTTATAGTAGCTGTTTGCAATTTTCCAGAACTTTTCCGGATAGGAAAACAGGACATACATATAATGGTAATCCTCCGTAAGCAGTCCGATTTCCGCCGCATAAGCCTGAAAAATCTCCGTAAGCAGCCCAAAGTCAAAATGATTCTTCTCCATTGCCTTTCTGGCAAACTGGTAAAGGTCGTTTAACTGATTCCCCCGCGAAAACCGCTCAAAATGCACAATGGCCTCCCCTTCCTCGCACAGAATCACATTATGATGGTTATAGCTGCCGTGGCAGATGCCGTAGTGGCTTTCAAACGCATTGGCAGAACTGTTCTCCTGTTCGCCCAAAATCCGGGAAAGCATTTCCACGCAGTCTGCCCCCTGCCGGTAATAATCCGGAAACACCTTTAGAAACAGCGCCTCAAAGGAATTTTTGCGCTTTACCTTCATTATATATCCGTTAATTTTTTTCAACTCCTTGTTGTGCCGGATAAAGGTATTCTCTATTTCCCGGTCCTCCGCCCTCTCCCGCTCCTTATCCGGCGGGGCGGCCTGATTTTCCGCCGCCTTTCCCGCTTCCTCCTTTTCAGTTCCCAAAGCCTCCTCTAACGCGTTCTGGCTGATTTCATAGATATATGTCAACTTCTCCAATTCCTCGCCGTCTACGATTGCCCGCCGGATTTCTGCAATCCGCTTTTTTTCCTTTTCCTGCTGGGCCGTTTTCCATGCCCCGGTAAACTTAAGAGCCACCCGTTTCCCGTAAATATGAAACCGGGCCAGAGCAGTTACGGCCCGGAGAATTTCAGAAGGGTTATGCATGTCACACTCGTTACCCTCAAAATGCTTTTTCAACACGAAGGGCTGCCGGTACTTGTCACAGGTAAACAACATTCCTTCCCGATTGGGAATCAGGTAATCCAGATTAGCGCAGCCCTCTTCCAAAAATAACTGTTTCAACACATATTCCTGCTCTAACCGAATCATACTGCCACGAAAAGGCTCAAGAATACGGCATCCGTCCGTCGTATTTAAAATCGTCGCCCCCCGCCCCTTTTTCGTGCTAAGAATTTCCATGTCATACTGTTCATACACCTCGGCAAGTTTTTCAGACATAAAAACATCCCCTCCTTTACTCTTTCATCTTATGAAGAAGGGGATAAAAATATCACAAATTTTCTCTTGTCATTTTTACTGTTTTTGCGCAAGCTTTTCTCCGGCCAATTGTAGCAGAATCTCCTTTTGGTTTTGCTCCGGTTCCTCTAAAACGCACTCTAATAAGTAGGAAAGCATTTCGCCAATATCCCTGCCCGGCTTCATTCCCTGTTCTATCAAATCCCTGCCGGTAACCGCCAGTTCTTTTAAGGAGAGACACTGCTTTTCCTCCTGTATCTTCTTATAATATCCCTTTAATACCTCAAGGCTTTCCAGTTTTTCCTGCCGCATATAGCTGCTCTGGGCTAAAATGTCCGCCCGTTTGAGACACACATAATCCGGGAACAAATCGGCTCCCATTTTGCTGAGGGAACGGCGGAAGGATTTCAGCGTCACCTGCCCGCCCATGCCGTAGTCATGCCAGAGCACCAGCCGCTTCACCCGGTCTATGGTGGCATTGTCAAATTTCAGTCGCCGCAAAATTCCCCCGGCCATTTTCTCCCCCACCTGATTATGCCGGTAAAAATGGTCCCCGGCATCGTCGCTGAACTTCGTGTCCGGCTTTCCCACATCATGTAAAAGGGCCGCCCACCGCAAAGCCTCTGTCGGCGGAACCTCCTGCACTACCCGTATGCTATGCTCCCCCACCGTATACATATGGTGCCGGTTATTCTGCTCCGTCTCCATCATCTTGTCAAACTCCGGCAGCACTACCTTCGTCACGCCCAGCTCGCAGGCGGTCCTGATTTCCTCCGGATGCCCGGACAACAGCAGCTTTGTCAGCTCTATATGAATCCGCTCTGCGCTGATATCCTTTAGAAATCCGGCCTGTTCCCGGATTGCCTGTCTGGTGCCCTCGTCTATGGAAAATCCAAGTTGGGCGGAAAACCGGATTGCCCGCAGAATCCGCAGGGCGTCCTCGTCAAACCGCTCCTTGGGCTTTCCCACGCATTGAATCCGCCGCCGTTTCAAATCTCCCAGCCCGTCAAAATGGTCCACCAGTCCTTCCTCGTCATTGTAAGCCATGGCGTTTATCGTAAAGTCCCGCCGTTTCATGTCCTCCATGAGGCTTGCCGTAAAGGTGACGGAGGAGGGCCGCCTGTGGTCCTCGTATCTGCCGTCCACCCGGTAGGTGGTGACTTCATAGCCCTCTTTTCCAAACATAACCGTTACCGTCCCATGGGCAATCCCCGTATCAATCGTGCGGCGGAACAGCGCCTTAACCTCCTCCGGTCTGGCGGAGGTGGTAATATCCCAGTCCTCCGGGGTTCTTCCAAGAACGGCGTCCCTGACGCAGCCGCCGACAATATAGGCCTCAAAACCGGCTCCCTGTAAGGTATGAATAATTCTGTTTGCATTTTCCGGTATGTTAATTTTAAGCATAGTTGCTCTCCTGTTTTTCGTTTTCTATAATTCCAGCGAATCCTGATTCAACAAAAAATCATATACATTCATCATCAATATGCCCTCATCATTATAAAAGGGTTTTGGCGTATCCGATGTAATTACAATTTTTTTAAATGAATCCTGAATTTTTAAAAACGGCCTGATTTCCTGAGCTGTTTTTTCCGCAGTGGCAAGCATGTATGCCGACTGAATATAATATTTTTTTGAACCTTTAGTGCAAATAAAATCCACTTCCAATTTTTTCTTTACCGGTTTGCCATTCCTGCCGTTTTCCACAATCGTAAGGCAGCCGACGTCTACGCAAAATCCCCGCATCCTAAGCTCATTATAGATTACATTTTCCATGGAATGGGTTACTTCCATCTGCCGGAAATGAATCCGCGCGTTTCTAAGTCCCATATCCATAAAATAATACTTTAAGGGCGTACTGATATAGGATTTTCCCTTAATGTCATAACGGCTGGCCTCCTCAATCAGGAACGCATCCTCTAAATACTCTATATATTTGGTAATGGTTGTAGCGGTAATCTTTGATTGGTTCATGCTCTTAAATGTTTTTTGAAGCTTATTGGGATTGGTCAAAGAACCGATTGCCGAAGACAGCACATCCAGCAATGCCTCCATCTCGCCAATATTTCTGATTTTGTTCCGCCTTACAATATCCTGAATATAGGTTTCTTTTAGCAGATTATCCAGCAATGCCACCTTCTGTTCTTCTGTCTTCGCCAGCACCACAAGGGGAATGCCGCCGTAGGTGATGTACTCATTCCAGCCGTCATACCGGTTTCCGTCATATACCGACATAAATTCCGAAAAACTTAAAGGGTACATGTGTACCTCGTCCCCTCTGCCGCCAAACTCCGTTGCGATATCCCTTGATAAAAATCTGGCATTGCTTCCCGTTACATAGATTTCACAATTCTTTTTATCCGCCAGACCATTTAAGACGCTTACAAATTCATCCAACATCTGCACTTCATCTAAAAGAAAATAATACTTTTCTTCATCCTTCAACTGTTGCTTGGCCCATGGATAAAATACCTTCGGGTCGCGATAATCTATATTGTCAAACAAATCAAATGCCATTTCTATAATGTGGCTTTCTTTCACTCCGCTGTCCAACAGATATTTTTTAAACAGCGTGCGCAGCAAAAATGATTTTCCGCATCTTCTAATCCCGGTTACAATCTTAATCAACCCATTGCCTTCCCGCTCTATGAGCTGGTTCAGATAATAGTCCCGCTTAATCTCGATATCCATACCCAATACTCCTATAAGATATTTTGGTTAGTTTTTCCCTAAATATCTTATATTATAACGCAATCATTTCATTTTTCAAGAGCATTTCCCGGTCTGCCTATATTTTCTGCTCCTTTGCCTGCCATCTATAAAGCAGTCTCCGCAGCAGGCAGTCTATTCCATATCCCAGAACAGAGAGCCCCACTCCCGCGAAGGCCATCTGCGGAGAATCAACAAGCAATTTCTCCGCCACCCTGTCATTAAGCAACAAAAACAATGTCGCTACCAAGGCGACCCCGAAGACAATAACAACCAATAACATATATATGCTGTTCGCCTTGTTCGCCAGCGTTAAATATACTCCATATCCTCCAATCCACAGGCCGGGCATCAGCCAGCAGGGAGTTCCGCCGCAAAAATGTCCAACTCCCACAATCACAGCCCATTCTCCAATTACAGTGAGCAGGCACAAAATATCCTGAAACCTTATTTCCAGAATCCTTCTCTTCGGCGAGGCCGCAATATACTCAGCCGACAACAGCCTGCGCGCTAATGCCGGAACCATTCCGCCGGCCATAACCACAAAATACCAGCCCAAAGACCACCAGCCGTCCAAAAGCAACCCTGTTGCCACAGCATAAAGCAGAATAAAACCCCCGCCGATAAGCGTTACCTTTATTTGGTCGCTGTATCTTAACAGGCGAAAGCACTTTTTTATCTCAGTCATAGTACCGCTCCTTCCCCTTTTTTTGCAATGTTCTCTCCATGATAAGCTCTGACAGAATATCCGCCGCAAACAATATGCCGCACACCCGGATATTCCCCGTCTGGGTATACTGCATCAAAACCGGCATGAGAATCCCTGAGCCGACATAATACACCAAAAGATTGACGACAAGGTTTCCGGTGCACCGGGCAAGCAGCAGGCCCGGTTCCTCAAAAAGGAAAACCAGAAACGCTCCGGTCAGGCAGCACACAGCCACATCTGCAAACCCTTTTCCGTTCCATGCATACAATGAAAGGCAGCCGCCCATGCACACAAGCGCACCGGCGCCCCTTCTTAACGCGTCTGCGAACAGCGCCTTTTGCAGCATGGAAAATCCCCTGCCGGAGGTCATCAGATATTCCAGTTGGGCTCCCTCCCTCGCTCCAATGCCCAAAAACAGATACGTATTCAGCAAACCCTCCGCCAGATAACAGCCTGTTCCGGCAAGCCCCGCAAATAAAGGAATCATGATTGCAAGCCTTCCTTCCGGCAACGCAGCAAACAGGCGAAATCCCAACGCCTGTATTCCGGCAAGGAAAAACAGCGGCAGAGCATAGACACCTATCAACAGCCATTTTCGCGGAAAAAACACATGGTAGTTCTTCCATAATTGTCCCATAACTCTTCCTCCTTCCCTGCTATGCAGAAACATCTTCCTCCATCTGGAGAACCGTATTCTGTTTCATCACTGCCACGCAAATCTGGGAGAGCGTCGGCGTCTCCACAGCAATGTCCAGTCCACTTAACTGCTCAAGCTCCGATTGCAGGCAAAGCCCCTCATAGCCATAAGCATTCCGCCTGCATCCAATCAACAGCTTTTCCGCCTGCTTTTCTTCTACTCTTTCGCCTTTCACAAGGGCGTATTTTTCCTTTAACTCCTCCACAAACCCTTCTTCCACAATGCGTCCCTGCTCTAAAATAATCGCATAATCGGTCACATTTTCCATATCCGCCACATTGTGGGTGGAGAAAAATACCGTCCGTTCCCCGTCGCCCTCGTCCAAGTAATCCCGCAGCATGGAGCAGAGCATATCCCGCATCAGCGGGTCTAACGGGGACGCAGGTTCATCTAACAGCAAAAGCCTCGTGTCTCTGGCAAATGCAGCCGCCAACATCGTCTTCATCTTAGTTCCGTCTGACAGCTTGGCAATGCTCTTTTTCCCCATATCCACGCCTAACCGCCTGCAAAGCTGCCGGTATCTGTCCCTGTGGAAATGGTCGAACAAAAGCTCTCCTGCCTTTCCCACATTGTCAACCGTCCAATGCGACATAAAATAATTGTTCGGCCCTACATAGCCTGTATTCTCCCGAATCTCCTCATCTGTCATTGCGCCGTCAAAATATTCTATCCCGCCCTGATAATCCAATCGCACCCCGCCTAAAATCCGCAGGAGGGTGCTCTTGCCTGCACCGTTTTCCCCAATCAGCGCAGTCGCAAACCCCTTCGGAATTCTCAATTCCGGAATCTCCAACGCAAATTTCTTATAGCGTTTTTTCAACTCTTTCACTGTAACCGCTGCCTGTATCTCCATAACAATCTCCTTCCTCTACTCCATCTCCAAAAGAATTTTAAAGGCTTCTACAACCTCTTCATTGCCAAGTCCGGCTATTCTGGCGGCCTTGATGGCGTCCTGCATACTCTCTTCCATCTTCCGGATATGCTGTTCCCGCAGCATCTCGCTGTCCTGCGCATTGACATAGTAACCCTTTCCCTGCATTGCCGTTACCAGCCCCTGCTTTTCCAGCTCCTCATAGGCTTTCATGGTGGTAATCACGCTGATTCTAAGCTCTCTGGCCAATCCCCTGATAGACGGGAGATACTCCCCCTCCTTCCATTTCCCTGCCAGAATATCCTCCTGAAACTGCGCGGCAATCTGCTGATATATGGGAACGCCCGAATTTTGTAATATCTTCATGGTTTCACCTCGTTCCTGTTGTCAACTGTTTATATGTTATATATACACTATAATCACTTATGTGTCAATATGTTTTTTCAAAACACAAAAGCCGCACCGGCAAACAGCCGGTGCGGCCCCTTTTCATCTATTTATCGGTTCTAATGTCCCTGTACCCAAAGTCCCCGCTTTACCAAAAGTTTTTTCTCAATAACGGAGAAAATGCATTTATCAATTACAATTCCCACAACCACAATGACTACCATAACCAGCATAACCTGATTGATATCTGCTAGATCCCGTCCTAAAATCAACGTCTGTCCAAGACCGATCGAGGTGGTCATCACCTCGCCGGCCATCAGGGCGCGCCATGCAAAAGACCAGCCCTGCTTTAACCCGGTCACCAGCTCCGGCAGGCAGGCCGGAAAGATTACATGACGGTATAACTGCCGCTTTCCCGCCCCCATGGTAAGCGCCGCCTTAATATAAATCGGCTGCACATTTTTAATGGCGTTATCCACAGAAATCGCAATACTGAAGGCCGCTCCCATTACCACAACAAACAGGATTGCCTGCGTGGACAGGCCAAACCACAAAATGGAAAAGGGCACCCAGCAGACGCTGGGCAATGTCTGTATGCCAAGAATCAACGGCTTTAAGTTCTTTTGCAGATATTTAAAATGATTGATTAAAAGTCCTACCGCCAGGCCGAGGAGTACCGCAATCAGATATCCGGCAATTCCCCGCAGAAGAGAGTTTCCCGTTGCCTGCAATAAGGTTCCGTCGCTTAAAAGCTCCACAAACCGCTCCCCGACGCCTAACGGCGAGGGTACGGAGTACGGCTTAAACACTTCCATCAAATCTACAAAAACCCAGTAAAAGCCCTGCCATAACGCCAGCAGGATACAAAGAAAAATCACAATGCTCATCAATACTCCTCCCCTCTGATTTTTGCCAGAATCCCTCTACGCAACTCCACAAATTCCGGTGAATACACATGACGGGGCCGCTCTAAATCAATATTGACAATCTCCGGCGCTTTATCCTCCAAAGAGAGCACAACTACCCGGTCTCCGAGATATACCGCCTCCTCCACGCTGTGGGTAATGAATAAAATCGTACGTTTCGTCTCCATCCATATCTGCTGCAGTTCCTGGCGCAGACGGTTAGACGTCTGCTTATCCAGAGCGGAGAACGGTTCGTCCATCAACAGCACTTCGGAATCCATGGTAAGCGCTCTGGCTAAAGCCGTCCGCTGCCGCATACCGCCGGAAATCTGGTGAATTGGATAATCCCTGTAATCCAGGAGATTTACCATTTTCAGATAATGGACTGCCTTTTCCTCCTGCTCCTCTGCGGAAACTCCGGCCAGCTTCATTCCAAATTTCACATTATCAATTACATTTAACCAGGGATAAAGCCCATGGTCCTGGAACATCACCGTCCGGTCTGCTCCCGGTCCGGTTATCTCCTTGCCGTTTAACAAAATCTGGCCCCCGGAAGGCTCTATCAGACCTGCCACCAGATTAAGCAATGTACTTTTTCCACAGCCGGAGGCGCCTACGATACAGACAAACTCCCCCGACTCTATCTCCAGATTGATTTCCCTTAATGTAGCATTTTCACTGTCTTCAAAATGCTTACTCAGATTGATTAACTGTAACGACATAGCTCCTCCTACTCTGCAAACAAGCTGGCTTCTTCCGGCACCTCGTCAATCAGCTTTTGCTGCTTGCTGATGTCTGCAAAGCCCATAATGGAATCCCTGTTCATCTCTGCACTGACCTCCATCCGCTCGAAGGCCTTTTTGATAATGGATTCGCTTAACGCCTTGCCGGTAGCTGCATCTAATTCCTGATTAATGGCTGTCAGAGAGCCTTCCTGATCATCATTTATCTTAGCGGTAGCCGCCTCATGCTCCTGTAAAAATTTCTCTACCAAATCGGGGTGCTCCTCCAAAAATTCCTTCCGCACAACCACTACTGCCACATCATAGTTGCCCTCCATATAGATTTCATCATAATCTAACAGAATCTTTGCTCCCTGTTCCTCTAAAGTTGCTCCCCATGGCTCCGGCACCAAAGCGGCGTCAATGTCGCCCCGTTCCATCATATTTGCAACGTCTGCGTTAGCTACCGCCGTAACGGTTACATCTCCGCCTTCCGATACCTGCTTTAAACCGTTTTGCTCTAATAAATCCAGCAGGCACAGATATTGGGTATTGCCAATCTGTGGAATGGCAACCGTCTTCCCTGACAGGTCTGCAACGCTTTTAATCTCCGAATCCTGACCGGTTACCAAAACCGCTCCGCCTTTCGTTGCTCCGGATAAGATTACCACATCTCCGCCGGATTTAGCATAAGCGCTGATTGCCGGTACCGGTCCGATATATCCGATATCAATGTCCCCTGCAAAAAGGGCCTCTACCTCTGCCGGTCCGGCGTTAAAAGCCGTCCAGCTTACCTGCGTCTCATCACCATAAGCATTTTCCAGAGATTGTTCCGATTTCATCAGCAATGCCTGCGCATGCGTTATATTGTTAAAATATCCGATGTGTACCTCCGTTGTCTCCTCGGCTGCCTTTCCACAGCCTGTGGCTCCCAAAGCTGTAACACCCAACATTCCCATTACCAGTAATTTCTTCCAGATTTTCATTTTCTTTTCATCCTTTCCTATGATTGTCTTCGTGTTTCCCTGTTTACATATAGTAATTTACTATTTTCGGTTATTTATGAAAACAAGTAAATCTGCAAACGATTTCATTTGTGTTTTTCTGTTAAATATGGTATTTTATGGGTATAGAGGAAATATGTGATAATTTTCTCTCATGCGTATATGCAATCGTTTTCACGTAAAAAGGAGGACTATTTGATGTCATTAAAAGAAATTGCCCGTTTATCCGGAACCTCTGCATCCACCGTTTCCCGTGTGCTCAACCACCCGGAACACCGCTGCAACAATCCGGAGCTTTATGAAAAAATATGGGAAAACGCCGCTAAGTTAAAATACACCCCCAATAAAGCGGCAAGAAATCTCCGTCTGGGTTCTTCCGATTCCAATAAAACATATACCGTAGATATCCTCCTCGCCCGTTTTGATTCCATAGATAAGGATATGTTTTTCTCCGAACTGTTCCAGCACATCAAAGAAGAGCTTCTGGCTTCCGACTGCATTTTAGGCGATGTGCTGCACTCCGTTGATGTCTTGGATTTGACAAACGGCCTGCAAAAAAGTGACCGTCTTCCCTACCGCTCCCGGCTGACGTCAAACGGAGCCTCTCCCGCCCCCAACGTAATTCCCCGCAAGGACAACACCGGTCTGATTATCCTTGGAAAATGCCCTTCCCAACTGATACCCGTACTGAAAAAAAGATACGCCTGCATTGCCGGCATTGACCGGAACCCGACGGATTATGAATATGACGAGGTCGTCTGCAACGGGACCACCGCCGCCGAAAAGGCCGTCGAATACCTGATTGCTCTGGGGCACAAGCACATCGCCTACATTGGCGACTGCACCTACGAGGCCCGCTATATCGGCTACTGCCAGGCCATGCTGAATCATTCCCTTCCGCTAAACCACGCTAACATTTATCCCACCAACCAGACGCAGGAGGAAGGCTGCCGCGCCATGCTCTCGATAATCGGCAGCGAACCCCGCCCTACCGCCGTCTTTTGCGCCAATGACGGAACGGCCTTAGGCGCTCTTCAGGCGATAAAACAGCATAAAAAGAGAGGCTATCTTCCATCTGTCATATCCATTGACAATATCGACGCCTCTCAAAAAGTCTCGCCCATGCTCACTACCATTGACATTCCCAAAAAGGAAATGAGCCATTTAGCGCTTATGCTTCTGTTGGACCGCAAAAACTGCTGTCATGAAGAAAATGTGCGGTTAGAGCTGCCCTGCCGGTTAATCGAACGGGAAAGCTGTTCTTATCTGTACGAATAAATCCGGTTCTGCGCAGCTTCCTTCACGCAACGGTATATTTTTCAATATGATTAATATGCCCGTCCAAAATACACCATCTTCTTTGCCGGTCTGCCGCAATGCACGCAGGTATCCGCCAGCTTCTCCTGGGCAAAGGGCATACACCGCGTGGAAGCTCCGGTCTTGTCCTTAATGGCCTCCTCACATTCGGTTTCACCGCACCACATGGCTTTGATAAAGCCCTGCTTGCTTTCAATAATATCCGTAAACTCGTCCCAGCTCACAGCCGTATGGGTGTTGGCCTCCCTATGAGCTAATGCCTTATTATACATATCCTGCTGCATGGTCTCTAAAAGCTGTCCGATTACGGATTCTATCTCGTCCAAGGAAACCTCCTGCTTATCTCCGGTATCCCGGCGAACCACTAACGCTTTGTTGGCCTCGATATCACGGGGACCAATCTCCACGCGAAGCGGAATCCCCCGCATTTCCTGCTCGGCAAATTTCCACCCCGGATTCTTATCCGAGTCATCTACCTTAACCCGGTAAGCAGAAAGCTTGTCCTTAAGCTCCGCCGCCTTTTCCAGAACGCCTTCCTTTTTCTGCATTACCGGAACAATCATCACCTGAACCGGCGCAACCTTCGGTGGAAGCACCAGTCCGGAATTGTCCCCATGCACCATGATAATGGCGCCAATCAAACGGGTTGTCATTCCCCATGAGGTCTGATGAACATATTCCAGCTTATTGTCTTTGCTTGTATACTGAATACCAAACGCTTTCGCAAACCCGTCGCCGAAATTGTGGCTAGTGCCGGACTGTAGCGCCTTGCCGTCATGCATCAGCGCTTCTATGGTATAGGTAGCCTTGGCCCCGGCAAATTTCTCTTTCTCTGTCTTCTGTCCTCTGACAACCGGTATGGCAAGAACCTCCTCGCAGAAATCCGCATAGACATTTAACATCTGTATGGTCCGCTCCTCGGCTTCCTTGGCCGTAGCGTGGGCGGTATGTCCCTCCTGCCACAAAAATTCCCTGGAACGCAAGAACGGTCTGGTCTCCTTTTCCCAGCGGACGACAGAACACCACTGGTTGTACACCTTTGGTAAATCCCGGTAGGACTCAATCTCATTTTTATAAAAATCACAGAACAGGGTTTCGGAAGTCGGTCTTACGCAAAGTCGCTCCTGCAATTCATTTAAGCCGCCGTGCGTAACCCACGCCACCTCCGGCGCAAAGCCCTCCACATGGTCCTTTTCCTTTTGCAGCAGGCTTTCCGGAATGAACATCGGAAGATATACATTCTCCACTCCCGTCTCCTTGAATCTGTCGTCTAACTGCCGTTGAATCAATTCCCATATGGCGTAACCGGCAGGCTTGATTACCATGCAACCCTTCACGCTGGTATAATCAATCAAATCTGCCTTTAACACAACATCCGTGTACCACTGGGCAAAATCCTCCTCCATGGAGGTAATCTGTTCCACTAATTTCTTATCCTTGGACATCTCGTTTCTCCTTAATTATCGCCGAAATATTTTACTCGGCATTTATTATAGCCTTAATCACGCCTATTTGCAAGCAATACTATTATAGAAGAAACTTTATGCCATATCCTTTATCGATTCGGCAGATTTTGGGAAATCCAGTCGTAAATCCAAGACCGCCCCTCCACCTTGGAATTTGCAAACAGCTCCGCATACTCTTCCTGCGTCAGATTGTCCTGTAACAACTCCTTGCCCTCTTCAGACACCACAGCCGTAGACTCGTCGATAAAGCATAAGGGCGGAAACATCACGCACCACCAGTTCTGCCCCTCCGCCTTGCCGATATCCACCCTGAGGGCCTGATACCTGCCCTCAGGAAAGGTCAAATCGCCATAGGTCTTAGCCGGAAATTCTTCCTCCGTCAGGTATACATTGACAGAGTAGTCATAGCCCTGTTCCATTATCGTACCGGACGCCGTTTCATAAATATCCTGTAAATGAGAGACAATTACATTTTTGCTCTCTGCCACCGTCTTGCAGTCGGCAAGCAGCGGCTTTAAGGCCGCCACCACATCTTCCTTTACCGCCATTTTTAATTCCTGGTCCTCTTTGGAATCGCTGTTGGCCCGCACATGGAACCGGAGAATACCGGAATGGGGGGCGCCTTCGCTTATGGCTCCGTCCTCCCCCTCCATGGCCAGCACGTCTTCATCGGACTTTTCGCCGCCATTTAACAGGGAGTTTAACATAACGCCGGGAAGGCTGTCCGCCTCTCCTGCCTCCACAATCTCAAACGCCTCTAACACCTCGTCTTCCATATCGTAATCCTGAAGCTTCGTATACCATGAATCCTCACCGGCATAGGCTTGCGCCACTGTGCCAAAGCTGTCCACCATGGCGAACAGGGTATTGAAAATGCCGCCCTCCTTGTGATGATTGTAATAAGAGAGCACCGTAACAAAAAATCCTCCCATAATGCCAAGCAATACTGCTGCAAAAATATCCCGAAATACTTTCATGCTTTTGCCCTTCCTTTTCCTTAATTTGTTATTTGAAAGTATTTCCTAATCTTCACCGTTTATTCAGTATTTTTCCTTATTCCGGTCTTCGTCGTTTATTCCCCGGCTTTTCCTTACTTCGGTCTTAATCGTTCATTCCCGGCTTTTCCTTACTCCGGTCTTAATCGTTCATTCCCCGGCTTTTTGCAGTGTTCCGCTTCCCTGCATCTCATCTCTGCATTTAATGGTCCAACCCTCTTCCGTCTGCTCTAACGCATAGATGAAAATGCCGTCCCCTTCCCGCACTGCCTTTAAATAATCCTTTAACCAGGGAATATCCTTTCCCTGCCGCTGTCCGGCCTCCACTAAATCACTCAGGTAAGTGCCAGCCGGTTCTTTTGCCTCCTCTAAATAATCGAGAAATTCCTTCCTGTCCTCTAGCTGCAAGACAGGGCAGGTCTTGGCAATCTCCTCATTATCATCCATATCATACAAAAGCTGCCCCTGCTCTTCCCTCTTTGCACTGCCGTCCTTTGCATCTTCAATCAGGATTACCTTTAAATGGGCCAGGGATAAATCCTTTCCCTTTACGCTCTGGAACTTTTCGCTTAACTCCTCAAAGCTGCCGCAGTCAAAGCCGCAGACCTCCTCGGTCTGACTGTCCTCTCCGGCCCGCTTTTCCTCCGCTATTCCCAAGTCAAAATGATACCGTTTCCCATTCTCTCCCGGAGAAACCAGAAGAATTGTGGCATATCCCCGCTGCTCCACATTTTTCATATCATTAACGGAATTTTTATCCTCCGCCCCGCAGCCGGTCAGCAGGCACAACGCCAGCACAGGCAGCAGCTTCAGATATTTTTTGGGAATCCCAAGGCTAAGCAGCGGCACCAACAGCGACAGGGGAATATCAAAAAAGACGCCCCAGCACAGAAACAGGGTGAGGGACTGGTTATACTCCGGCAGAAGGAACACTGTCACCACAGCGATAATCAGGGCTCCCGTCAGCAGCCAGAGCCGCCTTACCCTGCCGAACAAAATCCCCAGCAGATTTCCCGCCCGGTACAGGGCGCTGCATATCAGAAGAAAGCAGCCGGTCATAAAAAACCATACCATCAGCACGTCAAAGCGCTCCAACACGCCGAGAGGCAGGCGGATATACCGCATAATCGCGATAGTAAGCATTTCTTCACTGCCCCCGCCATGAATCCCGTAGATTCCCAGCATAAAAAGACTGAGCACTATAGCCAGCAGCACCGTCAGCGCCACCGCTCCGAAGGACAACCCGTTCTTTCCCTTTTTCATGGCGGGACGCAGATACAGATAATTATCTACCGGCAGGATGAAGGTAAGCAGGGCATAGCTGTAAAGCAGAAGGGTGCCGACGGGCATCTGAAGCCGGGGCACAAAAACACTGTAGTCCGCCTCCTTAAGCCCAAATAAAAGCATGATGATAAACGGAACGAACAGCACCCAGAAAATCATCTCGTGAAGCCGCCCCTGCTTCTCTACCGCCGTTCCCTTTGCGGGCTCTTTCTCATTTGCTTCCTTTTTCCAGTCTAAGTCTTTCCGCCCCTGGGCCGCCCCATAAAGGGCAACCAGCAAAAGGGGCAGCGCCACAAACAGATTGCTTATCCTGTCCGAATTTCCCTTCTGCATAAAAGGCACCTGCGCCTCCCCCAATATCTTTATGGACAAAATGATATAAAAAGCCAGCCGCAGTACTACCCGAACCGTCTGGATTACCGCCAGACCTTTTCCCCAGAAACCGGAATTATATAACAATCCTTCAAACCCGGTTTGTACCTTGTTGCCCTCCGCTGTATTTTTTCCGGCTTTCGCCCTGCTGTCTCCTTCTGCTTTTTCTCCGGTTTTCGTCCTGCCGTCCTGTGCTGCATTCTTCCCGACTTCCGCCCTGCTGTCTCCTTCCGCATTTTCTCCGGCTTCCACCTTGTTGCCGTCTTTCTCTGCACTCTTCTCGGTTTGCAGCCGTCTCCGGCATACGGCCTCCAGCCCATAGATACATCCGGTATAGATTACCGCCAGCACAAAAAAGACAATCAGGCCGGTGCATACGCTTTCCCCGAACAGACGGGCCGACAGATAGGGCAGAACAAATATGCTTCCGGCAAAGGTGGACGCCACCAGCATCCGCCGAAGCTGCTTTTCTGAAATTTTCCCGTTATAACTAAACATGAATTACCTCCAAATATTCGCCAATTCTTTTTGTCTGCTCCGGCTCTCCTATTGCTTACGGAACCGTATCCGGTTTCCCCGTCTCGCATATAAGGGCCGGTTTCGCATCGTAAAAATGGGTTTGCGCATAACGAAGTCCTGAAATTCCACCTCGTCGTCAATGCTGCCGGAAACTATCGGCATCATATAGGGAATGCCGAAACTTTCCAGAGAGGACAGGTGAATCTGCAAAATCAGAACGCCCAGCATGATTCCGTAAAGCCCCCAGACTGCCCCTAAGAAAATCATAAAAAATTTCAAAAGCCGGAAGGTGGAGGAAAATTCTTCATTGGGTATGGCAAAGGAGGCGATTGCCGTAAGGGCCACCACAATGACCACTATGGTACTGACTAAAGAAGCCTCCACCGCCGCCTGTCCCACAATCAGACCGCCTACCACGCCGATTGTGTTGCCCATCTGCCCCGGCAGCCGGATTCCCGCCTCCCGCAAAAGCTCAAACAAAAGCTCCATTAAAAGCACCTCCACCACAATGGGAAAGGTAATATCATTTCTGGCTCCCGCTATGGCTAGTAAAAAATCCGTCGGAAGCACCTGCGGATAGTAGCAGGTAACGGCAATGTAAAGCCCCGGCAGCAGCACAGTAATATAAGCCGCCAGATACCGGAGGCAGCGGGCAAAGGTTCCCACAGCGAACCGGTTGTAATAATCGTCCGCCGCCTGAAAAAATGTGTTAAAGGTGGTGGGCAGGATAATCACTTCCGGCGAATTGTCAACCACTAAAACCACCCGACCTTCCATTATGGCCGAAGCCGCCTTGTCCGGACGCTCGGTGGTCTGTACCTGTGGGAAGGGGGAATACCACTTTTCCTCCAAAAGATGTACCAGCATACCGCTGTCAAAAATGCCGTCAATCTCAAAGGATTTCAGCTTTTTTTCAATTTTTTCCAAGAGCGAAGGATATACCAAATCCTCCATATACATCAGTCCATAAATGGTCTGGGAGCGCTGCCCCAAACTATCCTGCTTTAACTTCATCTTCGGATCTTTTATCCGGCGGCGCAAAAGACCCGTATTGACGCGGAAGTTCTCGTTAAAAGAATCCCTTGGTCCCTTTAAGCCCGCCTCTTTCTGGGGCGTGGACACCGCCCTGGTTGGCAGCTTTTTTGTAGACAGCACCATGGCTTCCGCCGCCCCGTCCACAAAGATTCCGGTGTCTCCCTTTAAGACCGCCGCCACCACCTGCCCCAGCTCGGTCTGCTTTGTCAGGTCTACCGCCTCGGTCTGGTTGTGAAAAATCTGCTCAAAAACCGCATCGGCTTTTTCGGAACCGCTGGTTTCCTGTTCCGTCTCCCCGGTTTGCTCCGTCTCTCCGGTCTGGCTCGTTCCGGCAGAACCGGAATTCCCCGTCCCGTCCGGGCGAACACAATCCCGGTCTCTCCACTCATATAACAGCGGGCGGGTAATGGTGCGCTCTACCATTTCATTATCGGTCAGCCCGTCCACATAGATAATATAAAGGCCTATGCTGCCGCCCTTCCGCTCTAGCACAAATTTCTTTTTTACAATATCTCCCCAATCGGCGAAAATGGATTCCAATGCCTCGATGTTCTGCTCTAAATTTTCATAAACCGGCAGGGTAATCTCGTTGTTTTCGTTATATTTTATCTCCATACAAAAAAACCTCACACATAACTACATTCTATGGTAGTATGTGTGAAGTCTTCTTTTTTATTCTTGTTTTCTTTTTACTGTAACTGCATACTCTCTTTTAAATTCTTAATCACAATCAATTCCTGATTATATAAATGCTTGCGCATAATCTCCTTGGCCGTCGCCACATCATTGGTCAATATGGCATTGGTAATCGCATAGTGCTCCTCCACCAACACATCATGATACGAAAAATCCTTGACATACTCCACCCGGTAGCGGTACACTTGTTCCCGCAGATTGTGGGCAATATTGATGAGGCGCTGGTTTCTGGTCATCTCAAAAATCACCTCGTGGAACTTTACGTCTCCGTCTACGATATTCTGTACATGCTTGGTGTCAATGGCCTCCTTAAATGCAATGCAAGCCTGCTTTAATTTCTCCTTGCCCTCCTCGTCAATTCTGGCGCAGGCAAGTTCTACGGAAAGCTCCTCTATGGCCGTCCGCACCTCTAAGGTATCCCGCAAATCCTTCTCGGTAATCCGGGCCACCTCGGCGCCCTTTCTGGGAATCATCACTACAAGCCCCTCTAACTCTAACATCCGGATAGCCTCTCTGACCGGCGTTCGGCTGACGCCTAATTTATCCGCTAGCTTAATCTCCATCAAGCGTTCCCCCGGCGCAAATTCGCCGGTAATAATGGCCTGGCGCAGCGCCTGGAACACCACGTCCCGCAGGGGCAGATATTCGTTGTTTCCATCATATTTTAATTTCATTTTCTGCCACCTCCTACTATTTAAACGGCTCTACCACATAGACCTGGCTGGAAAGCTGCTTTTCCCGGATTGCCTTCTCCGCCGCTAAGGCAACCGCCTTCTCTTCAAAAATACCAAACACCGTAGGACCGGAACCGCTCATCAACGCATTTACAGCTCCCTGCTCTTTCATCACATCTTTAATCTTAGCGATTACCGGGTATTCGGGAATGGTTACGGTCTCTAACACATTCTCCATTCTGTCGGCAATCCCCTGCAAACTCCCCGCCTTAATGGCCTCCACCATGCCGTCAATGTCAGGGTGGGCTGCAAGTTCCTTTGCGTCTAAATGTTCATAGACAAATTTAGTGGATACGGATATGGGGGGCTTCGCGATTAAGATATGGCAGTCTGGAATCGCAGGCAGCGGCGTAAGAATCTCGCCAATTCCCTCGGAAAGCGCCGTTCCCCGAAGCACACAGTAGGGAACGTCTGCTCCTAAGGTAACGCCTAGTTCCATCAGCTTTTCCTTGCTCAAATGCAGATGAAAAAGCCTTGCCGCACCCACTAACGCCGCCGCGCAGTCGGTACTGCCTCCCGCCATTCCCGCTGCGACAGGAATACATTTAAACAGGTCAATCTCCAATCCCTGCTCCACATGGTACATATCCTTCAAAAGCTTTACGGCCTTATACACCAGATTGTTCTCATTTACCGGAAGGAAGCCGAGATTGGTTTTGAGCCGAATCGTATTCTCCGGCAAAAGGGTGAATGTCAGCTTGTCGAACAGCTTAACCGTCTGCATAATCATGCGGACCTCATGATATCCGTCTTCCCTTTTCCGAACCACATCTAACCCCAAGTTAATCTTGGCGTAGGCCTTTAACTGCAATGTATCCATACCCAATCCTCCTCCAGCGTCATCCTGACAAATTTGTGTTGTATACAGTATACCATATTTTATAGGTTTTATCTATAAAATTGTTCGTCCAAAACTTTATACTGGCATTTTGTAAAGAAACACATAATAAAATTCTCAATGTGAACTATCTGACTTATGATCCAAGTCGAAATGTATTTCAAATTTTACACCCTTGGGTATATTATATAATTTATATTGCACTCCATGCATATCCAAAATCATCTTTACCAAATACAAACCAAGGCCGCTGCCGCCGGTAGCCCTGTTTCTGGATTCTTCTAATCTTGTAAATGGCAAAAACATCCTGTCTATTTCTGATTCCGGAATGTTCTCGCATTGATTGATAATATAAAAGAGTATATATTGTTTTTTCATCTGTAAGCAGACAAATATATCCGTCTCCGGAATGGAATAACGAATGGCATTACTTAATATATTACTAATCGCAATCCGCAGCAGGCTATCATCACCCAATACATATATATCTTCTTCTCCTAAGTTGATTTGTAAGAAGACCTCTTTGCTCATAGCAATATCTTCATATTCATTAATAACGTCTGACACCATTCTTTTTAATTCGATTTCCTGTTTTTGCGGCACAAAACTATCTGAATGAATTTTAGCTGACGACATAATCTCAACAACCAGCGATTCCATATCCTGAACTATTGCAAGCGCCCTATTCAGATATTTATTATGATCCTTATATCCACCAACATTATGTATCATTCCTAGCAGTTGCCCTTTTAATGCGGTAATTGGCGTCTTCAATTCATGCGATACCGCTGAAAAAAAAGAGAATTGTTGTCTTTCCATTCTCTTCACATTTTCTACCTCTTGTTTCAATTCATTATTTTTATTCTGCAATTCATTTAAAGCATGAGAAAGATGCTCCGACAACTCACACAGGCTTTCCTCTATAATTCCTATTTCGTCCTGCCTCCCGGTCCTATTTAATGAAACAAATTTTAAATCAGCAAGATTTTTTGCTGTCTGCGATATTTTTATGACCGGATTTGAAATAAAACGACTGCACAATAGCGAAACAACAAAGGATATAACCACTACAATTATTGCAAGGTATGGAATCACATCTTGCAGTGTGTCTCTAAACAAATTAACCCTTTGTCCATTTCCAACGATATACATAAAATAATTTTTATTGCTATCTTTGGGTTTAAATGTATAACCTTTTTCCGTATATTCCTTCATAAGGTGATTCTGATCCGCATAATCACTATCAAATTGTATATCACTTCCAAAATCAATTTCATTTCCTTTATCATCTGTTAATTTTATCATTAAGTTATTTCCCATAACCAATTCTAATAATCTTTGCTTACATTCTGCCAGGTTTAATTCTGAAAACCGGTTTATCGCACTTTGTACCAATGCATCTGTTGTCTGATTAATTTTATCCAGATATGTCTTCGGTGTAACTATAGAAATAAAAGTATATGTAACAACGCCAATTAAGATCTGAATGAATAATGTTATTATGAAAACTTTTACATTTAAATGTCTTTTAACAAACCTAATCAATTCTATAGCCAACCCCCTTAATGGTAATTATGTAATCTTCAGGTAATTTTTTCCTGATATTCTTAATATGATTGTCCACCACTCTGACATTACCCATATATTCATACTGCCACACCCGCTCCATGAGAATTTCTCTTGTTAAAATTCTCCCACGATTAACTAACAATTCTCTTAATATTTCAAATTCCCTTTTCGTTAAAATTATTTCTTTTCCATCCATAAATACTTTATAATTGTCTATGTCCATTTTCATATTCCGGTAATTTATAATTCCTTTGTTATCATCACCGCAGCTTCTTCTTAGTACAGCCCCCACCTTTCTGAGCAAAACAGGAATGGAAAATGGTTTTGTAATATAATCATCTGCCAGTAAATCTAACGCTTTTATTTGATCTTCTTCACTAGTCAGCGCTGTAATCATAATGACAGGCACATTTGATTTCCTTCTGATAAATTCACAAACCGCATATCCGTCAATTTTAGGCAATAATATATCTAAAAGAATAAGATTCCACTGTTTTTCTTCCATCTTTTCTATCGCTTCCATTCCATCATTTGCAACCTCTGTTTCATACCCATTATCCTCCAAAAAAAATTTTAATGTTTCCTGAATATCTTTATCATCTTCTACAATTAATATTTTATACATAGCTAATCCTTTCTAAATAAAAAACTAACTGCTTTTTATTTTTCCTTTTTCCAATAATATTATTTTGTCAGCCTGCTGCGCCAATATATTACTATGTGTGACGACGATTACACACTTTTTAAGTTCATGCGCCGTTTTCACCAGCAATGCAATAATTTCCCCTTCCGTATCTTCATCCAGATTTCCTGTTGGCTCATCAGCTAATAAAATTTCCGCATCACTTGCCAATGCCCTCGCTATTGCCACTCGCTGCTGCTGTCCTCCGGAAAGATGTAAGACCAATCTTTTACTTTCTTCTTTAGAAATCCCAACCGAATTAAGTATTTGCAAGGAATCCTTTTTCCCTCCTAACCGGACATTTTCTTCCGCAGTTAAATAATCAATCAAATTATAGTTTTGAAATACCAAAGAAATATTATTTCTTCTGTACATATTTAAATACTTCTTTTTTATTTCCTTCTCACAAAATAAAATTTTCCCGCCTGTTGGTACATCTAATCCTGCCATCAGAGATAATAAGGTTGATTTTCCGGAGCCGCTTGGTCCTAAAATTGCATATACCATTTCTTTATCAAATTGTAAATTAATATTTTGCAATATTAATTTATTTTCATTATTTTTATAGTAATAATCAACATCTTTTACTTCTAAAATCATAATCTCCCTACCTTTCGCTTAAAATAATCATAGGACTTTTCTTTATTACGGGGGAACCTGCTGAAAAAACGGCTATGACTATCATCGACATTGTAACCAAGCCCATCTTTACAATACTGCTCTTTTCAATAGTTACCTCCACTTCACTTATTATTTCTTCGTTATGTATATCAGGACCTTCTATTTGTTGTTCCACAATCTGATTATTTTCTTTTTCTAATTTTTCCTGTTCCAAAACTATATAATTGGTCATTTTCTTTCCAATAAAGGGTACTAAAAAAATTGACACAGTGATTGCCGTTAAAAATATTATCAATGCTTCCGTTAAAAATTGCCCTATAATCTCTAATTTACTTTTTCCCAGAGAAATAAATATTCCAATTTCCCGTATTCTCTGTTTTATCCAAAAAACAAAATTCAAAAATAAAATTACTGTTCCTGAAACTATGCAGAACCAAAACATGACCTGGCATATTTTAGAAATACTGCCTAAATTTTCACATAGTACTTCTGCATTTCCGCTGTCATCTAACAAATCATACCTTTTCCAATTTATATTTGCTTCCTTAATTAAATTTTTCACTCTGCCATAATCGGCATTAGCTTCCACAAAAAATGTTGCATTCTGATAAAGCGGATCTCCTTCACACCCAGTTACCTTTTCAGGAAAACGCAAATCAACCAAAATCAAATTCTCACCCCGATATGTATCTCCTGCCATAGCCTGGTTTATTAATTTTGAATTCATATATATTCCAATAATCTGAGCCTCATATATTTTCGAACCAGCTTTATCTCTATAATCATTAAACGAAATTTTATCATCTATTTTGAGGTTATTTTTTTGAGCCAGCTCCTCTGAAATTACACACACATTCTTATCGTCAATATTTGCCCATCTTCCTTCCTTTAATTGCAGCGTTCCTGATATTATATCCTTGTCCTTTTGCATATCCAGATTTCCTCTAAGCGTTATCCCGCGCTGGTCGCTATACTGGTCCGCATTTTCATCTTCTATTCTTCTAAAATTTACAGGATTAGCAGCAAAAGTTGCTGTCGTAATATTGTAAGAATCAATTCCCGGCAACCCCGCAATCACCTCTATGTCCTCCATTAATATTGATTCAAATTGGTTATTCGGCGTCTGCGACAAGGTTGCTCCATTGGGCAATCGCGTAACGGGCACCTTTTCTAATCTTTGGTGATAATCCGTATCATTTAATTCCAATCGCAAACTCCTTTCGATAATATCAACCGCCCCCTTTTGAACCTTAATATTTGCATTTTTACATGTAACAATCGCAACTTCAAAGCAAAAAATCGTCATAACGATCAGCATCAAAAGAATTGTTTTTATTTTTCTTCTTGATACGGATAATACAGCTCTGTTAAAAAAATTCATACTTAATCCTCCAAATCCGCTAATATTTCTCTTGGTCGTTTCACTAACAAATACATTGTTGTCAAAAAGACAGAACTCATTACCAGCCCTGTACCAACACCTAAAACAGTTAAAATCACTCTGCTATTCCAATTTACATCAAAACTAATTCTTGAATCTTGGATTTTATTAAAGAAAAACATAATTTTATCAATTATTTGATAACTTATTAAAATACTTCCCAGAAATGCAAAAACAAATAATAAATCCGACTCAAATAATACCTGCAGCAAAATGGACCATTTGCGATATCCCATGCTTAAAAAAATTCCCATTTCCCGCCTTCTGTCTCGCAGCCAAATACAATTTAATAATGCCACAATACTAATAGAAAGTATCACAGAGCCAATCAGAAAAACATTTGTTATCTTATTAATCTGACTTAATTGTAATTTAATTTTATGGAACATTGTATCAGATATACTTATCGAAGCCTTATCCGCCAGATTCTTTTCAATATTTTTTTGGACAACAGCCAGTTCATTTGGATTTTTCAGGTAAAATACCGCCTTATTATATTCCTGTTTGCCTGTTAATAATGTGACTAAATCATTACTAACATATAATATATTTTCTATTCTGTAAAATGAAACCATTGTTTCCGGCTGTCTGTCTTCGACACTTGATTTATAAATTCCGACAATCTTACCGCAAACCGTCTGATTGTTATATGAAAAACCAATTTCGTCTCCCAGATTCAATTTATTTTCATCCGCAAGTTTATGATTGATAATGATTGCATTTTTACTATTGGAGGTTATCATCTCTCCTTCTAACAGTTTCATTTCCAATTCAGCAAATCTGCTGTCCAAAGACAACTCATCATACCCGTATAATGTTATCATTTCTTCCCGTATATCATTTTCAACCTTCCCCCTAAAATGATAAAAATTATTCGGGAAAGCATATGTAATGCTTATTTTGTTAATCTGCTTAATTTGATTCGTATTTATTAAATCTATCTCCTCTAATTTAATAGGATTGTCAGATGTTTTAACATCTGCTATCACTTTTGCCTGAACAGATTCATTAATATCTTCTTGCACCTTTTCAATATTCTCTTTTATCGTTACCATCGTCAGATTCAATGTACAAATCACCAGAAAAACGAACAACATGACAACGGTTCTTCTTCTTTTTCTTATAATATATTTTACTGCGCGTTTGCCAAAAAACACCCTTTCCCCCTCCAGTCATTTTGCATCTGAAACCCTGAATATTACTATTTTATCTGCGTTTACAGTATTCTCACTCAGAAATTCCCCAAAAACATATATAAATGTATTTATTTTAATATCCTCCACTTTTCCTTCCTCAAATTCCTTTTTCACCCCGTCGAAATACTCAATTACAACCGGCATATCGGAATTAAAATTAACTGCAACTGAATCACTCTGATTTTCCCCGTCAACAGGCATGGCGTATACATCTCCATTATCCTGTCCAACCTGTAGCATACAACCTTCGTCAACCATATTAGAAACGCTTCCGCTCAAAATAGCCTCCTGCGTGTCCACATAAAAATCTTCATTCTTTTTTTCTAAAGAAGTCCCCGTTTCCTCACTATCATAATTCAAGGTGCTTTTCGTTTCAAAGGTTCTGTAAGTCTTGTTCGAACAGCCTGAAAGACTTATCAAGCATAGAATTGATATAATAATTAATCCTCTTTTGACCATATTTCTACCTCCGGTATATTTTCAATGCACTAATTATATCTTTTCAATATGTAGTTAAGATATGATTTATTTATTTTTTGTGTATGTTTTCATCATGATTTAAGGAGAACAATATTAAGGCAATATACAATCCGGCAGGCAAGTTTTTTATATAAAAAAAGTGTCTTCGACACTTCAACTCCCCTGCCCCTCAATCTTGAGGGGTAAGGGCTTGTTTTTTTCTTCCAT